>SLDT01000172.1 GCA_007125125.1 Gemmatimonadota bacterium
GGTTGCGACCCAGCATCGGCAAGAACCTCCTCATCGAAAGGTGGCGTGATGGCTCCATGAAATATACCGATCTGGTACCTGGACCGCGAGCCGGATGATGCCTTTTTTCAACAGCCTTCTAGAGGAGCTGCAGAAGCTCAGGGCTCTCGGCTGAGCACTTCGTGCACCATGGCCGAGACCTCCCGCATCAGGGTCGAGGCGACACTTCCGTCGGCATAGCCCTCGGTGAGAATGACGAGAATCCAGGGTTCGCGCCCCTCCGGCACGATGATCGCGCCGTCATGCCGAATGCGGGTAATGCTCCCTGTCTTGTTCCCGAAGCGTACGCCCTCGGGAAGCCCCGCCGGAATGTCCGTGGTGAATCGCTGGTCCTCGAGGATCGCCATCATGTCCCGGCAGGCTTCGAGCGAGGTGATTTCGCAGCGCGCGATGACCTCGAGGACCCGGGCATATGCCCGGGCTGTCGTGGTGTTGCTCATCCCTCGTTCGAAGGCGGGGATGTCCTGAACCCCCCGCAAGACCCGCATCTCGGCGGCACCGATCGCCTCCATCGTGTTCTGGACGGACTCGGCACCAAGCTCGTCGAGGAGTATGTTCGTGCCGAGGTTCGAAGAGACCACGATCATTCCGTGCGCAATTCGGCGCCAGGGGAGTTCGCCCCCAAGACTCTCGACGAGTTCGGTGTCGCGGTCCGACCCGAGGGTGAACTCGCTCCCGTCGGCGATGCTGCGGAAGGTGTTCCGGACCCGGACCGGATCCTCGACCGAGAACCCTTCTGCCTCGGCGCGGCGGTAGAGTTCGAGCATGACCGGGACCTTCATCGTCGAGGCCGCATGGAAGGAACGGTCGGCATTGATCATGAGCCGGCGGTCATCGCGGAGGTCCAGGAGTGCCACAGCCACCTGGATGGAGTCCCCCTCCTGGGCGATCCGCTCGAGGATGCGCCGGTCGAGTTCCGGGTGCCCTTGCTGCCCGGCAACCCCGCAGGCCGCGAGCGCGACGCAGGCAGCCAGGAGGAATCCACCCGTTGCCGGAAGGCGGCTTCTTCCCCTGCTCACGGTGGGTCGTGCGCGAAAGCTCGAGATCCTTCTCATCGACTCTCCTTCGTGGCGGCGTGATTGGGGACGCGAGAGGCCGCGACCCGGCCCCGCGCCCTTCGTGATCGGGGACGAAGCTCCGCCGTGCACCCGCGGTTCGCAAGGCCCGCGGTCTTTCGCCGCCACGGTCACAGATGGTAAGTTACCGCGCTTGAAGGTAGTGGAGGCCGGGGCCTGTGCCCTCTTCGTACCAACCTTGACCGATGGCCCGCGATGGTGAAGTGCATGACATGGATGCCCAGCCCACTCCCCGCCTTCTTCCTGCTGGTTCTTGCGGGGGGGAGCCTGGAGCTGGAGGCACAGGAGCCGGACTACCTTCCTCCGAGGGGAGCCTGGGAGCGGATCAGCCCGGCGGCAGTTGGGATGAATGCCGCGCTGCTCGACGAGGCGCGGGAAATCCACCTCGAGAACCAGTCTACGGCGCCCCGGGATCTCGCTCTGGCACACCAGCGAAGCTTTGCCCGCGAGCCCTTCGGCGAGCAGGTGGGACCCTTCAAGGAGCGGGGTGATCCCACGGGCGTCGTGATCCGGAATGGGTACATCGTCGCGGAGTGGGGGGAGCCGGAGCGGGTCGATGTGACCTTCAGTGTGACTAAGAGCTTCGTGGCATCGACGGTCGGGCTCGCCTGGGACCGGGGGCTCATCCCCGATCTGCACACTCCGGTGGCGGCGCTGATGGCACCGATCGAGGTGGAGCGCCCGGAGTGCGTGGCGCCGAGGCCTCCTCAGGGAGCCTTCCCGCAGGTACCTCCGCCCTTCGAACCCTTCGCGGGGGACCACAACGCGAGAGTCACGTGGGACCACCTGCTGCGCCAGACCTCGGACTGGGAGGGGATGCTCTGGTGCAAGCCGGACTGGGGCGACCGGCCCGCGTCGGATGCGGACAGCTGGGGAACACGAGACCGGTTCGAGCCCGGCACCCGCTACGAGTACAACGATGTACGGGTGAACCTTCTCGCCCTGGCGAGTCTGAATGTCTGGAGGACGCCCCTTCCGCTCGTGCTCCGGGAGCACCTGATGGACCCGATCGGGGCGTCGCCGACCTGGCGCTGGACTGGGTATGAGACCTCCTGGATCATCCTGGATGGGCAGCCGGTGCAGTCGGTGAGCGGGGGGGCTCACTGGGGGGGCGGAATGTTCATCAGCGCGCTCGACATGGCCCGCTTCGGGCTCCTTCACCTGAGGGGCGGCCGGTGGGGTGAGCGAGAGGTCCTTTCCCGGGAGTGGCTCGAGCTGTCGACCACGCCCGGGGAGGCGAACCAGGGGTACGGGTTCATGAACTACTTCCTGAACACGGGGCGGCGGAGCCTCCCGGCAGCGCCCGAGTCTGCCCACACCCACCGCGGGGCGGGGTCGAACATCATCTACGTGGACCCCGAGAACGACCTCGTGGTCGTGGTGCGCTGGATCAACCAGGGTGCACTGAACGGGTTCATCGGGAAGATCCTCGAGGCGATCGAGTCCTGATGCTCCGAGGTCGAGAGACGCCCGAGGTCACGCGGAGGGTTGGGCGATGAGTGACCGTTCTGTGCATCGTCCCCCGGTTCCCCCCCCGGCCCTCGAGGTTCCGTCGCGTTCACGTCTGACCGCAGTCTGGTCCCGACTGGACCTCTGGTTCATGGAACGGTCTCCGCGTCATGCCACCGTTCTGGGGTTCTTTGGAACGGTCGTGCTCGCGATGGCAGACATCCTGAGTGGTGGGAGCTTCCAGTTCTCCGGACTCTACCTCATCCCCATCGGAATCGCGGCATGGTGGGGGACCGTCGTGGGTGCCTTCGTCTCACTCGGCGTCGCTGCAGCGCTTGCGACCGGTGCCGACTGGCTCGCGGGTCCCCCGCACGGGGATCCGGCAGCGATGGTCTGGAACCTTGCAGTGCGTCTCGTCGGGTTCTCCATCTTTGTTCAGGTGATGCTCCGCTTGCGGGACGCCCACCACATGCAGCGTCACCTCGCCTTTGCGGATCCCCTGACCGGGCTCGCGAACAGCCGCGCCTTTGTTCGTCATCTTCGCAGCGAGATCAATCGATGCCGGCGGTACGGTCGAGTCTTCACGCTGGCCTACCTCGACCTCGACCATTTCAAGAGCGTGAATGACACACTGGGACACGCCGAGGGCGATCGCCTCCTCCGTGAACTCGCGGGGGTGCTGCGGGGGGCGATCCGGATCACGGACTTCTCGGCACGCCTTGGAGGCGACGAATTCGCCCTGCTCTTTCCCGAAACACCGCATGAGCGGGCGCGGGCAGCCCTGGACAAGGTTCGCAACCAGGTGGACGAGCTCATGGCTCTGGAGCGGTGGCCGGTCACGACGTCGGTCGGCGCAGTCACCTTCGAAGTACCCCCGGCTTCTGCGGACGAGGCGATACAGGTCGTGGACCAGTTGATGTACCGGGTGAAGCGCCAGGGCAGGGATGGCATCCGGCACCTTCGTTGGAGTGGAAACGGTTCTCCGGCCTCCCTTCTGACCGGCCCTGACGAGAACGGGTCGATTCCCTGAAGGAAAGGCCGGGCGGCGGGCTTCGCCACCCGGCCCCCGGCATCCCGGGGCTCGCGAACCGAACACTGGAAGGCTGTTGAAGAGCTGGAGCGGGCCGTCCTTCTTCATCAACTTGCGGATCTTGGGCGCCCCAAGAGCCGTGATTCAGTCGATCCCACGCGGCCGCAACTCCTGCTCGATGCGGGTATTGGCGAGCATGCCCTGATCGCCCACCATGACGACCCGACGAAGCGAGAAGCCCGAGCAGCACCTGCCGCTGACTCTTCGTCCGGGCCGTGGCCAGCTTCGAACTGGAATCCAGGATTCGGGCCGCGATCATGGCCAGCGCACGCTGCCGGTTGCGGTGCTTGCGCGTGGACAGGATCTCGCCCCCCCGGCGCATCGTCCCCATCACCGCAGCGACGTGCCCGTGCGGACGGCTGCGCACGATCTGCACCTACGGGAGGGACGTGATGCTGCCCACCGTGCGGCGGCCAATCCGTCTACCCCCACGCCAGACCTCGCCGATGAGAACCGTGGGGCGGGAGCCGCGATTGGGGATCGTCTCGCCATACATGGAAAGTTGACACCGCCATCAAGCGCCCATCTCAATGGGGGTCATCGTGCTGTCACATGGAAATACCCTGCGGTAGAAACAGCGCGGCCACGTCTATGCTGCCGTGAAGGTTACGCCGTGCTCACGGGGGTATTGGAGGGGGGGGATGTGGGGACTTCCGGTTCGTTTCGGCCCACCCGTGCGAGGTGAGAGCGAACGGCGAGACTGATCCCGCAAGCGGGACCCGAGGTTCACCCCTGAATGGGCTGACCCTTCGAGGGGAGGCGCTGCTTCTCCCATCCCCAGAGTGATTCGAGGCGAAGGGGGAGGAGCAGAGTGAGGTGCTCGAGAGTGCCCAGTCCGGTCAGGGTCCCCGCCAGAAACCAGGCCGTGGCATTCGCGCTGGATGGCGCCATCATGCCCGCCGAGAAGAGCGCGATCGTTGCGAGGGCCCAGACACACGTGGTCAGGCCAAGCTGAGGGCTCCTTCGTGCAGGTCCGAGGAAGGCCGCGAGGTGCGCGGCACCCTCCGGAAAGAGGTGGCCATTGGGTTGGGGAACCCCGAGGAAAAGGTGCAGCTTCGTCGAGAGTCGTAGCCCCCAGAGCAGTGCGAAGGTCACGAAGGCCACCGGAAGCGCGCTCCCAAGGCTCAGGACGCCCACCAGGACCAGGATCCCGGCGAGGGCGAACTCATGGTGGCGGATGGCGTCGAAGGCCTCCCTGAACCTGGCGAGGCCCTTGAGCCCGGGAGCGGAGGGTGCGCGTCGGGTTCCGACCGCCACCCCCTGGAGGAGGAGGAGTTCAAGCCAGCCCCATACGACGACGGCTGCGCCGAACCCGAGGAGGACACCCGTGACATCGTCCAGTGGCCTGAGAAAAGGCAGAACGGCAAGGGCTCCGATCGCGGCACCGCTCGTTCCGACGATGGCAAGGCCGCGAGCGGGGCCCCGCAACCTGCTGAGCAGGAGCACGACGAGCGTGCCTCCCCACCACACGCCGATCGCATACCCGATGGCCAGAAGAAGGGTGGTCACGAAAGCGATCTCCGCGCCGCTGAGGGGCAGCACCCGGACTTGCGTGCGTCCCTGTCGGCCCGGGAGTTGACGGGCTCACCCGGGCCTGAAGGGTGACGGGCCCGGCCCACCGCCCGGTCGGCCCTCGGGCAGGGACGGCCGTTGAAGCACCTTCCTCGGTGCGGCAAAGCGAGTGGGCCGGGCACACGTCCTGGGGCTTGCATTCAGGGCTGGTCCGGTGTGCCTTCGGCCGGTGTCTCGGAAGGGGCGGACGGGTGAACGGTTCCGATCTGTGTGAGGGCTGGCCAGGTCTCGCCTCGAGTGGCCGGGTTCCCGTATTGCGGAATCCAGGCGCCGTTGTGACAGGTGGCACACTGGATCTTGGGGCCATCGCCCATCGGCCCAAGTCGCTCTTCGGGCCATGCATCCTGAAGCGGCACCATGTACTCGTCGTTCAGGTATCGAACCATGTTCACGCCGCGAAGCGCATGGACACGGCTCGGGGGGCTCTGCTCCCAGTCGCTGAAGCGTGCCGAGGTGTGGCAGAAGGTGCAGTTCACACCGAGCCCTTCGGACATCTGGATCATGATCCAGTACAGGTGTTCGGTGTCCTGAATTGACGAGGTGTTGTCGGTATTGCCACTCAGCGCTTCGGGGGAGATGACCCGAACCGCACGCTGGTCCAGGTAGTACCGCTCGATCTGACGCGTTCCCTCGTTGACGAAGTACCGATCGAAGTCTCGTCGTGTGCCGTCGGAGTAGAACCAGTAGTTGTTGGGCAGGACCTGACCCTGATGACAGGTCCAGCAGTTGATGCCCCCTTCGCGAATGTGATCTGCAGCGAAATTGACGTTCAGCGACTGGTTCATCTCGATCATGCGACGCGACACGACCTTCGTGTAGATGTCGTCGGAGGCGAAGTTCACCGACCCGTCATCCTCGATCACATGGCAGTAGTTGCAGCCCTGGCCGGTTTCCTGCGCGACCCAGGTGGTCATCGCGAGCATGAAGCGATTGAACTCGGCCTCGCTGAGATGGCCCAGGACCTGAACGTTCTCCCAGGTTCCGGGCGGCGCGGGTTCGCCAAAGTCATCCGGTGTAGGGGCGAGCTGCGGAACCCGGGCAGCAACGGCGTCCATGGAGTCCTGGAGGGTCCGCGGGTTGTCGACCTGTTGCATGCCAACACCCCTGAACCCGAGGTCGACCGCGTCGACGGGCGGGAGCTCGCAAGCGCTGAGGAAGAGAAGTAGCCCACCCGCCAAAAACGCTGCGGGACGCATCACATGTCTCATGGCGTGACCTCGAGAGCGGAAGTAAGGGGAGCAGCAAACCGGACGGAGACCTCCGTTCCGGGGAGGGAGGACCACGCCCCCGGAGCGATCGAGGACACCCCGGGGAGCCCTTCAGGTGTCGGGGCGTGGAAGGGACCGTCCAGCTCACCCGGCAGCGGCGCTGGGATGGGTGCTTCCCACACCTCCGGGTAGACCGGGATCAAGCCATGCTGCTGGCCCCAGAGATACCAGTTGTCTACGACGGTGCCCGTGAGCACGATTCCGATGCCGCCCGTGATCACGGTGAGCACGGCGAACCACCAGGCCCAGCGGTGGATCGACTCCATCGTTGCGTTGAAGCCCATCGTCCATCGCCAGAAGAGCTGGCTTCGTTCCGCTGCCGTTCCTCGGTCGGTGATCTGATCGATCTCTCGTTCCCCGCCCATCTTCGCGACGGCAAGGATGGTCGCCGCGTGCATGGCGAAGAGGAGCGCCGAGCCATAGAGGAAGACGATCGACAGCATGTGGAACGGGTTGTAGAACAGGTTCCCGTAGCGGATCGAGAAGGCAGCGGTCCAGTCCAGGTGGGGGAAGATCCCGAAGGGCACCGCCTCGCTCCAGCTTCCCATGAGGAGAGGCCGGATGAAGCCCAGGACGAGGTAGAGCCAGATGGCCGCCGCGAACGCCCAGGCGACGTGGGTGCCCATGCCGAGGGCCCGCGCACGGAGGTACATCCTGGCCCACCAGAGGAGAATGGCTGCAGTGAGCAGGCCCCCGCAGAGGATCCACCAGCCGCCCTCGGCGAGGGGAGGAATTCGCAGCCCCCATTCGGGCGAAGGGGGCTCCACTGCGAGCCACGGAAGGAGGCGAACGAACTGGACCGGGTCCCATCCCACCTGGGACCACATGACGAGACCCATGAGGACGATCGACAGGCCTCCCGTCATGAGGGAGAGAACACCGAGCCACCCGAGGTGAACGGGGCCGATCTGGGCGTCCCCGATCCGTCCCAGCCAGTAGGAGAAGACGGAGAGCTCGCCGCGATTGTGCGGGTCCGGGATGGGCAGTCCGGGATCCGGGGCGTGCCGGACCTGCACCTGGGTGAAGAGATTCTGATATTCAGCCATGATCGTCTCCTCAGCTCCAGAACGGAAGGTTCAGCCACCAGCTCCACCACTCGGGCCAGCCGCGTGTCCAGAAGGGTCCGCTGATCACGATGCAGATGGCACTCCAGATCCCGGCGTTGAGCGCGAGGAAGAGACCCAGGCGATGGATGCCGATCGCCCCGATCGAATAGCCAATCGTGTCACGGAAGTAGGTGTTCTCGTGCTCGCTGGTCTTCACCGGCTCGCCCTTTGGCGGGTTCGTAACGGAGAGAATGAGCGAGCCGTGCAGACCGAGTGCGAAGGTCGTGGTGAAGAAGAAGCTCACCGCGATCATGTGCGCCGGGTTGTAGTGGAAGTGCAGGTACTGGTAGCCGACGTTCGAGACCCAGTCCAGATGGGAGATGATTCCGTAGGGGAAGCCGTGTCCCCAGGCGCCGAGGAGCACTGGACGGACGACCACGAGGGTCACGTACGCGAGAATCGCGACCCCATAGGCGACCGGGATGTGATATCCCATTCCGAGCTTTCGAGCAATCTCGGCCTGACGAAGAGCCCAGGAGACGAAGGCTCCGATCGCACAGACGGTGATGGCCTGCCAGAGGCCGCCCTCGAGCATGGGCGCGAGTCCCAGACCGTACTCGATCGGTGGAGGGGCGATGTTGATCTGCCAGAGGTTCCAGGTCTGTCCGGCGAGTCCTTCCCCGACCGCAGCCCCCCAGACGCAGAGCGCGGTCCCGAGCGAGGCGAAGAAGATCGTCGCCACACCGAAGAACCCGACATAGAAGGGACCTATCCAGAAGTCGAAGAGGTCTCCTCCGAGGAGGGTACCCCCGCGGACGCGGTATTTCTTTTCAAACGAGAGCATTGCCATCGTGCCTCTCCCGATCAGGGCGGGCCGGAGCGGATCAGGGGCCGCCGGCCGGGTCTTCAAATGCGGTCCTCCCGTGGGACCGGGGTGGACGTGGCCACCCGGTTTCGTGGGTCACCCCCCGCCCTGGGGCGGAGGAACCTGCGGTGCGGCCCGGGGGGAACCGTCTCCCCCCGGTACCGCGGGTACCGCGGCTCCGGTCAGATGCCCGGAGGTTGCGGGGTCATGTCAACCATGGCCCCCGCTCGCGGGGTGTCGTCCACTTCGAGCCAGTTGAACCTTTCGGTGCTCAGGAGAATGAAGTGGATCGTGAACGCGAGAACGCCCAGGAACGAGAACAGGGCGATCAGGGTCCTTCTGGGATCAAAGATCATCCAGATTCGGTACATGTCTTCCTCCGGTTGATGAGATCAGATTCCCCAGGGACGCCAGATCCAGGCGAGGAGGTGAGCCACCGCGGCGACCGCGGTGAATCCGAGGAAGGATGCCACGAATACCTTGTGGAACTCCTTCGCCTCTTGCTCGCTCAAACCCGACATGCTCCCCGAGCTTCCTTGCTGCGACATGATGTGCCTCCTTGCTGAGGTTGGCGTGACTCTGCCTGAACGGCCGAGCAGGGTCCCTCGGGGGGGTGACCCGCTGCATTCCTTCCGCTCCGGCGTGGGGGGCCGCCCGTGGGCGGAGCTCGCGACCAGAGGCGCGGAGCCCTTTCCAGGAGGGAGACAATGACTGTCTCTCCCTCCGACCCGATGCGACACGGCCGCGATCGGCCGAATCGCGTGACGGGCACCTTCGTCCGGGCTGGCGGGGTGCGCTGGCACCTCCTCCGATCCGGCTCCGGGCCCACCATCCTGCTCCTGCATGGGAGTGCATCCTCGGCCCACCAGTGGAACCGGGTTGCGCCCCTGTTGACGTCCGACTTCAGCCTGGTCATTCCGGACCTGCCAGGGCACGGTGACACATCACCCCTCCCTCGCCACGGTCCGGCACTCCAGGCTCTTGGACGTGCACTCGCTGAGGTCCTCGAGCAGGAAGGCATCCGGCCCATGCTCGCTGCGGGACACTCCGCAGGCGCAGCGCTCGCCCTTCACCTGGCAGGGTACCACCTTGCCGACCTGCGTGCGGTGCTTGCGGTGACCCCGGCCCTTGGTGGAAGGGAAGAGTACCTCCCGCCCTTTCTGGGTGAAGGGATCGCACGTGCCGTACGAGGTCGACTTCAGGCCCGCGTTGCGGCGGGGCTGGTGCGACGGTTTCCCATTGTCGAGGCACTTCTTCGATCGACCGGTTCCCGGATTTCGCCCGGGGATGCCGAACACTACCGGGAGCTTCTCGCGGATCCCTCTCGGATGGCCGGAGTGCTCGAGTTTTTCTCTCGGTGGGATGCGGCGGGGGTCACGGCGGAGGCAGCTCGCCTTCCCATCCGTCTGCACTGGCTTCTTGCCGAGGATGATCGTTGGACGCCCCCGGCGCGGACCCTCAGGACGCTGCGAGCGCATGGGGCCGACCGAGGTCCTCTTCGACGACTCGCTGTGCTCCCTGACCGGGGCCACCTGCTCCCCGAGGAAGACCCGGCGGCCATCGCGGAGGCGCTCAGGGAGCTGGCTCTTCTCACGGGAACACAGTGAGGGAGACGAACCGAGACGATGAGGTGCGTTCATGCCGCGTCCCCGATCCGTGAGCCCGCCATGCGAACACGCTCGACGGTGACGGCATCTTCTCCTGCGCGGACCGCCAGTTCCTCGGCTGCGTCTCGAACGCGCTTCGCAACCGAGATGCGCACCAGGGGCGCATGCTCGCGGAGGAGTTCGTCGAGGAGGTCGCGCGCGTCGTCTTCCCACCGGATCACCTGACCCTGGCCCTGACGCGCGGGGGTTGCTTCTCCGGCATCGAGCCGGGTGCCCAGGGGAAGGATGTGGAACAGAGCGTCGAAGAGGGCGTTGCAGATCTCCTGGACGAGGTACGTCGCACCCGCGTAGCCCATGAAGGGCGTACCGGTGTGCCGCCGGATGATGGCGCCAGGAAAGGACGCGGGAATGTACTGCGCCCGAAGTCCGAGTTCGGCGGCGTACATCCTCTCATTGAAGCTGCCAAAGAGGAGGAGTGGAGGCCGTGTTGCCAGAGACTCCCGAATCGCCTCGTTGTCCGGTTTCACTCCTGGGCGCCGCGCGTGGACATGGGTGCACGGCATGCCCAGATCTTCTGTGAAATAGCGCTCGAGCCCGGTGGCGTAAGTCTCTCCGCTGAAGACCGCGAAGGAGGAGGTGGCGAAGAAGTCCTGGGTGACGCTGCGCCAGAGGTCCCAGATGGGCTTGAGTGTCGTGTGCTTCTCCTTCTCGATGAAGGGCTGCGCATCGAGACCGGTGTGCTCGGCAAGGGCTTCGAGGAAGCGCGTAGTCGAAGAGAGGCCGATGGGCGCCCGGATCCAGGGAGCGTCCAGTTCTTCACAGAGCTTCTGACCGAACTCCCGGTACATGAGAACGTTCACATCCGCATCGGCCAGAGCGGGGATGTCATCGAGATGAGCACCGAGCGGAAAGACCATGTTGACCTCACACCCGATCCCTTCGATCAGTCGTCGGATCTCGGCGAGATCGGACGGCATGTTGAAGGTGCCGTAGATCGGTCCGATGATGTTCACCAGGGGTCGATCCGAGGTCCGGGGCTTCCGGGTCTTTGCCTTCTTCGCACCGAACTGCGTCCAGAGCCAGTAGAGTGCGCGGTCGGCCGACTGCCACTGATCTTCGTCGATCGTGCGAGGGAGGAACCGCAGGAGGTTCGTTCCCTGGGGGACGACGCCTCCGCCGATCATTTCTGCAATGCTCCCGGTCACGATCACCGCGGGCTGGTCAGGATCGAGGCTCATCCCTGCCCTTCGAAGGGCGTCTTCCGTTCCCGTCATCGAGAGCTCGTCTTCCGAGAGCCCGGTCACCGCGATCGGCAGCTCGTGCGGCGGCAATGCATCCGTGTAGTGAAGCACTGAGGTGACGGGGAGGTTCTCGCAACCGACCGGGCCGTCGATGACCACCTGCAGGCCGCGGAGGGCCGTGAAGGCATAGACGGAGCCCCAGTAGCCTCCGGCTCGATCGTGGTCGAGTACGAGCATCAGGCCGCCTCTCCGGCTTTGCCGGACCGGTCGGCTCGCGCCCGCGCATGCCGCTCGGAGGCGGTCAGGCGTCGCTCCGGAACCCCGACATGGCCATATCCGGTCGCGTGGCCCGTCCCGACGCCGTCGAAGAAGCTACGCATTCGTGCGAGCCGCTCCCGACCGCCGATGGCCCCGCGTATCACCTCTGCGATGCCGCCGGCTCCTGCCGGCCCGAAGATGGGTCGAGCCGAGATCAGATTCGTGAAGTAGAGTGCAGGGGTGCCCCCCTCCTTCGCTGCCTGGACGGCCGGTGTCGTGCCAAGAACAAGGTCGGGATCGGCCTCGCGGGCGGCCTCGACATCCTGTTCGAGCGAGGCGCGATACTGGACGCGCGCGCCCCTCGACTCCAGCCACTCCCGGTCCGGGTCGCTCCAGGGAGACCGAGGGAGCGCGGTCCCGACGTAAGGCACCTCGGCGCCGGCCTCGACGAGGAGCCTCGCCACGAGAAGCTCGGAGCCCTCGTACCCGGACACGACGATTCGTCCGCGTATGCCTTGGTGTTCAAGAGCTGCGCGCGTGGCGGCGGTGGCGCGATCGACGGCCTCTCCGGTGCGGGATGCTCCAGCGCCGAGTGCCTCTCCCATCGACTCCAGCCATGCGGCGGTGCCCTCCGCGCCGACCGGGCCGGAGCCAACCACCGTGCGGCCTGCCGCATGGAACTCGCCCACTGCCCGCACATAGAACGGATGCACGGCCGCGGCGACATCCGCGTCGAGGGCGCGGTAGAGTTCCCTCCATTCTCTCGGTGGGACCGTCGTCCCTACCCGGGCGCCCAGCGGCCGCAGGAGGGCGTCGATTCCCATCGGATCGGCTGGAAAGAGCTCTCCGATCAGTGCGACCGTGGGTCCGTCCTGAACGAGGTCCTTCGGCCGTGCCACCGGCCCGGCCTCGGCCTCCCGACGTGCATAGCGGAGGACGGCACCCGTCAGGACATCCTTCGCCTCTGCGTGAGTGGGCACGCCGAAGCCAGGAACGTCGATACCGATGATTCGCACGCCGTTGATCTCCTTCGGAAGAAGATCGAGGGGTACGCCAGAGGCCGTCGGGATGCAGAGGTTCGTCATCACGATGGCATCGTAGTGCTGCGGATCCGCAAGCTTCTCGATCGCCTCTCTGATGTCTTCGAAGAGAGCTCCGGTGACAAGGCTCTCCGAGTTGAACGGGACGTAGCCGACCGTGCGTCGGGCGCCGTAGAAGTGAGAGGTGAAGGTCAGTCCATAGACGCAGCAGGCCGATCCGGAGAGAATCGTCGCCGTCCGCCGCATCCGCAGTCCGACCCTCAGTGAACCGAAGGCCGGACACATTCCCTGGGGCTGGTCGTGCGGTCCCAACGGATAGTCCCGAAGCAGCTCCTGCACGGCCTCGGAGGTCTCGCCGGAGGCTGCAGCGGCTTCCCGGTTGCCTCGACCATGGCAGCCCGCCGCGCCCTGGCCAGAGGAGACGGTCGGGAGAGAGCGCCGAGGCGAAGGGGTGGCTGCCGACTCGGGAGAGGTCATCGAAGTTGCTCCGTCACGCGGGTTCATAGACGATTTCGAGCGACTCGCGCGGTGTGTACTCGACACCGAGCATGTCGGAAGGGCTGGCCGGAGTCAGGATCACATCCCTGCCCACGTCTTCACCCTTGAAGAGGTCCAGAAGTCCGTCATGCGTGAGGGGCCGGGGCTGGAGGGGCGGGGCGCTGGCGACCGCATCGCCGAGTTGCTCGAAGAGGGGAGCCCAGCGTGACCCCGGACGGCCGACGATCTCGTAGTTCGCGCTCTTGCGTCGGATGTCATCGTGTTGGGGGATCGCGGCGAGAACCGGGATTCCGACCTCGTTCGCGAACGCCGCGGCCTCTCCAGTCCCGTCGTCCTTGTTGATCACGAGACCCGCAACGCCGACGTTCCCGCCCATCTTTCGGAAGTACTCGACGGCGGAGCACACGTTGTTCGCCACGTAGAGTGACTGAAGGTCGTTCGAACCCACGACGATCACCTTCTGGCACATGTCCCTGGCGATCGGGAGGCCGAAGCCGCCACAGACGACATCGCCCAGGAAGTCGAGGAGCACGTAGTCGAATCCCCAGTCGTGGAATCCCAGCTTCTCGAGGAGCTCGAACCCGTGAATGATCCCCCTCCCGCCACACCCCCGCCCAACC
>SLDT01000010.1 GCA_007125125.1 Gemmatimonadota bacterium
AAGACGAGGAGGCCGACCACCCCCGTTCCGGCAAGGAGGCGGGCGGACCCGGGTCCCGGCTCGAGCCGAACGACCGCAAGGAGCGCCCCCCAGGCGAGAATCATGAATCCGACGAGGTAGCGCATCTCGACGTAGACGAGCCCGTACATCCCGATCGCCGCCAGGAGCGGAAGCCAGAGGGGCCAGAGTCCCAGAAGCTTGCGGGCGCCACCGGGCCCCGCGCCGCCACCCGCCCGTCCCGCGGCCCCTCCGACCACAAGGAGAACCGCCACGAGGGCCAGGAGGGGGCCCTGCCGCAGCAGGAGGTATTCGAGGTAGACGCGGTGGGTCCGCACGAGAGCCGAGAGCTGCTGGGCCGGGTCGAAGCGCACCTGCACTCCCTCGTACCAGTAGGACGGATCGTACCAGGGGGGATAGGTCCCGCGCACGGGCGCCGAGAACTCGAAGGCGTCGGGCGCCGAGGCGATCTGCCGGGTGGGGTGAGCGGGCACGCCATGCCCCTCGGGGCCTCCCTGCCAGTGCAGGTGCGGAATCCCGTTCACGTAGCGGGCATAGTTGAGCTTCCCGGAGTCCCCGAAGGTGAAGCGCTCCTTCTGCGCGCTCAGCGTCAGGACGAAGGGCGCCGCCACAACCAGGAAGACGAGCGCCGCGAGCCCGGTCCGAAGGAGCCCCTCACGCCCCCGACCGGTGAGTCCGGGCACCCCCGCCAGGAAGACGAAGGCGAGGGGAAACATCGCGGCCTTCGCCAGATACCCCAGGCCGAGCGCTGCCCCGTACCCGGCCGGGGCCCACCACCCCTCCGGCTTCGCCCTGATGCGGAGCGCAAACCCCCCGGCCGCCAGGGCGGCCGCAAGCACGAGGACGTCCGGGGACATCGTCCAGATCTTGACGAGTCGGAGGGTGCACCAGAGAAAGAGGAGGTACCCGATTCCCCAGAAGGCCCAGGCGGGAAGCCGCTCGCCGATCCCCTCCCGGCGCACCCGGTCGGCCTCCCGCCAGAAGAAGACGAAGGCGGCGAGTGACACCAGGTACATCGCGACATGGACCCCCTGAACCGTCCACAGCTCCGTCCCGGGGGGTGGCTGCACGACGAGGAGCGCGGCCGCCAGAAGAAGGGGATAGAGAGGACCCCAGTACCCGTTCGTCCCCGCGCGCCAGCCCTCCTCGACGTAGACCTCCGCCATCTCGAGGTAGGCCAGTCCATCGACGGTGATGAAGTGGCGCCACGCCCCGAAGCCTGCCGCGGCGAGTCCGAGGCCGAGCACCACCACGATCCAGACCGCATGGAGGCGCCAGACCGCACCGGGGATCTCTTCCCGGGCGTCATCTTTCATGGGGTGTGGCGTCATCGGCGCGAACTCGAGGAGGAGGGCCGGGCCGGGGACGACCCCCGAGGCCTGTGGCGACTGGCTCTTCCCGGCGCACGAACCGTGCCGGATTCAACGTCCGAGGCCGACCGCCCCCCTCAGGGGTCCGAGCAGTCCCTCTGGTAGCCGCACTGGAGGCAGAGGAGCTTGCAGTGCCGGTCGAGCATCGGACCCCCGCAGAGGTCGCAGCGGAAGGTGGTCTCCCGGTCGCCCCCCCCGGGCTCGGCCGGCGAACCGGCCCCTGCGGACGCAGCGGGCCCCTCGGCGCCACCCGCCCCGGACACGGATTCCTCGCTCACGACGCCTCCTCGTCCGGCATGGGGAACCCGTCGATCCCCTCGGCGAGGTAGCGCCGCGAGAGCGCCTCGTAGTGCCGCCCGCTCCGCGTCACCCAGTCCGCGGCCGAGCCGTCGAGCGACTTGCGCACCTTGCCGGGGACCCCCGCGACGACGCTCCGGTCCGGGATGCGCACCCCCTCGAGGACGACTGTCCCCGCCGCGAGAAGGCACTCCCGTCCGATCACCGCCTCGGGAAGGATCACCGCGTTCATCCCGACGAGCGTCCCCGCGCCGATCTCGCACGACTCGAAGACGGCGCCATGCCCGATCGTCGCTCCCGCCCCCACGACGGTCGGTCCCCAGCGCCCCACGTGCACGACCGCACGGTCCTGGACATTCGCCCCCTCTCCGATCAGGATCGGGTGCTCCTCGTCGTCACCCCGAAGCACCGCCCCGAACCAGATGCTCGCGCGCGGACCCACCCGCACGTCTCCGATCAGGACCGCATTCGGAGCGACGAAGGCGTCCTCGGCAATCTGCGGCCGCTTGCCGCCAAAGGGTATGATCAGTGCCATCTCAACCTCACTCTCCTGCGTGAGCGGTCTGGGCCCGTCGCAGCCGTGCCCGCACGACCTGCGTCTCCGTTGACTCGAGAATCTCGATCTCGAGCTCGGGCAGCTCGAGTCGCTCCCCGGCTTCCGGCACCCGCCCCATCTCCTCCAGAATGAAGCCGTTGAGCGAACGGTGCTCCTGGTGTGGGAGTGCGACACCGAGTGCCTGGTTCACCTCTCTCAGCTCGACACCGCCCTCCGCGTCGACCTCCGACCGCGAGATTCGAACGAGCGACTCCTCCTGAATGTCCGTCTCGTCCTCGATCTCTCCGACGAGCTCCTCGAGCACGTCCTCGAGCGTCACCAGTCCGTCCGTGCCCCCGAACTCGTCGGCCACGATCCCCATGTGGATCCGCCGCGCCTGGAAGTCGCGCAGCAGCCGAGGCAGCGGAAGAGATCCCGGCAGGAAGAAGGGCTCGCGCGCGAGCTGTGAAAGGCGCAGCTCCCCCCGCCCGGCCACGAGTGCGTCATAGGCCTCGCGCACGTAGAGAATCCCCGTGATGTCGTCGATGCTCTCCCCGAACACGGGCACGCGAGAGTGCGGGACGTCGCGCAGCTCCGGCGCGATCTCGTTCAGCGTCATGGCGTCCTTCCAGGCGAAGATGTCGACGCGTGGGGTCATGATGTCCCAGGCCGAGAGTTCGTCCATGCGGAAGGCCCGCTCGACGAGGCGATGCTCGTCCTCTTCGACCACCCCTTCCTTGCGTCCGAGGTCGGCAAGGGCGAGGAGCTCCCGCTCCTCCGGGTCCGGGAACTCCCCGTTCGAACCCGAAAGGAGTTCGTCCAGCCGGAGGAAGGGTCCGAAGAGGGGCCAGGTGACGCGGTGCACCAAGGCCAGCAGGGGCGCCGCCAGCAGCCCGATGCGGAGCCCTGAACGGGCCGCCACGAAGCGGGGGAGGGCCTCCCCCAGGAGGAGCACGACGAGAATCGCGAGAGGGAGGGCCCACACCACGACCCCGGTCCCCCGCCAGACGATCGCCTCGGTCACGGCGAGCCCCACGGCACCCGTGTTCAGCATGGTGCACAGGAGCGCGGCGAGGCCCTGCGCACCGGGCGTGGACTCGCGTAGCCGATGGAGGGTCTCCGCGCCCCGGAACCCTTCTTCCCGAAGGGTGCGCATCCGGCTGGGGCTGACGGAGAAGGCTGCGGCGGCCGCCGCCGACAGGAAGAAGGAAAGGAGGAGGAGTCCCGCTGCCACTCCGAGGAGGATCCCGTTCATCGCGAGCTCCTACTTGGAGGGTGGTCTTCCTCCTCACGACGACTTCGACTCAGCTCCATGAACGGCTCTCCTCCACGAGGGCACGGATCACGTCGAGGGCCGACACACCCTCGGCCTCGGCCTCGAAGCCGGGCACGATACGGTGGGTCAGGACCCAGGGTGCGACGGCGCGAACGTCGTCCCGGCTCGGCACGGGCTCTCCCCGGAGAGCCGCCCGCGCCTTGGCGCCGAGAACGAGGAACTGCGAGGCACGTGGCCCCGCTCCCCATGCCACGAAACGTCGCACGTCGACCGATGCCTCCTCGGCGTCCGGGCGGGTCGCGCGGGCCATGCGGACCGCGAAGGAGGCGACGGAGGGCGCAACGGGGACACGGCGCACGAGCCCCTGCATCTCGAGGAGCTGCTCCCCGCTCGCGACGGCCCTCACGGGGGCGAGCGCCTCGCCCGTCGTCTGCATCGCGACCTGCTCCTCCTCGGCCCGTGTCGGGTACCCGATCCGGAGCTCGAACATGAAACGGTCGAGCTGCGCCTCGGGCAGGGGATAAGTGCCCTCCTGCTCGATGGGGTTCTGGGTGGCGAGCACGAAGAAGGGCGAGGGGAGCCGGTGCGTCTCGCCTCCGGCGG
Source organism: Gemmatimonadota bacterium (assembly GCA_007125125.1). Classification (GTDB taxonomy): domain Bacteria; phylum Gemmatimonadota; class Gemmatimonadetes; order Longimicrobiales; family Gaopeijiaceae; genus SLDT01. The sequence continues at coordinate 4,100 of SLDT01000010.1, forward strand.
TGACGATCTTCTCCTGCATGGCCTGCAGGAGCGCCGCCTGGGTCTTCGGCGGCGTGCGGTTGATCTCGTCCGCGAGGACGATGTTTGCGAAGACCGGACCCTGAACGAAACGGAAGACCCGCCGGCCGGTGCTCCGGTCCTCCTCGATCACCTCCGTGCCCGTGATGTCCGTGGGCATGAGGTCGGGGGTGAACTGGATCCGCGAGAAGGAGGCCTCGAGGACCTCGGCGAGCGTCGAGACGAGGAGGGTCTTGGCCAGTCCCGGCACGCCAACGAGGAGGGCATGGCCATTCGCGAGGAGTGCAAGGAGAAGTCCCTCGACCACGGCATCCTGACCCACGATGCGCCGGGCCACCTCGGAGCGCAGCACCGCTCCGAGTCGGGCTGTCTCCTCGAGGAGTTCGATGTCCCTCTCTTTCACCGCAACGGCGTCGGCCAAACAATCCTCCCTGTCCGGATCGAAGGGGGCCGGGCCTCGAGGCCCGAACCGCAGGACCTTCCCTACCCACGGAGAGGGGAAGGGATCCCGGATCTTCGGAGCGATGAACGAGCCCGATCCCGGCGCTTGCGCTTCTTTTCACAAGCGCGTACCTTACCGGGCTGTGAGATGCTTGGAGACTGGAGCGCATGACGCGAGACGACAGGGAAGAGCGGGATGATCCGGCACTTGTCCACATGGCCCGCTATTCCGGACACGGCCTCACCTTTGCGCTCTCCATGGTCCTCTTCCTCCTTGCGGGGTGGTGGGCCGACGGGCGGCTCGGGACCTCGCCGCTCCTGACCTTGATCGGTGCATTCGTCGGGGCGGGAGCCGGGTTCTACAGCATGCTCCAGCACCTCATCCTGATCCCGCGCGAGCGGGAGCGGGCCGAACGGGAGGCGAGGGAGGCCGAGCAGGCGCCGAAGCCGTCTTCCGGGGATGGCGAAGGTTCCGGCGGCCGCGGGGGCGGGAGGCCATGAGACGCTGGCTTCTCTACTCCGCCGTGGCGGCCGGGGTGAGCGCGCTCGTGCTGGGCGGAGGATGGATCCTCTTCCCTTCCGAGGATGCGCGTGGGGGACTCGTGGTGGCAGTGGCGGTAGCATTGCCCCTGCAGCTGGCCGCCTTCGGGCTGCTCCTGACTCCGAGGCCGGGGTCGATGGGGCTCCTGGGGGTGTGGGCCGCGAGCGCAATGGCGCGCTTTCTGGCCGTAGGAGCGGTGGCCTTCTGGGTCATCACGACAGAGAGGGTTGATCCCACGACCACCCTCCTGGCCCTTGCGGGCCTGCTCTTCATTCTGCTCCTCCTCGAGCCCTGGGCTCTGGGGGCGATGAACTCGGACCGACCGAACGGGACAGCGCAGGAATGAACTCGGAAGCCGCATCAGCGGCACAATCAGGCGCACAGGAGGCCGCAGAGCCGGGCTTCGACCTCAGCGAGATGCTGATCGGAAAGGTCGTCGACGCCTCCTACATCGAGGTGGCGGGCTTCCGGATCGATCTTCCCCAGTGGGAGCCGATCCAGATCGGCGCGCTTGCGATCGACATGTCGCCCACGAAGAACGTGGTCTTCCTCTTCGTGGCCGCCTTCCTCATGGTGGTGACCTTCCTCCTGGTCGGACGGGCCTACCAGCGGCTCGCGAAAGACGAGGCCCCCTCGGGCTTTGCGAACGCGATGGAGGGGATGATCCTCTTCTTCCGGGACCAGGTCGTCCGAGCGAACATCGGGCATGGCGCCGACCAGTTCACCCCGCTGATCCTGACCTTCTTCTTCTTCATCCTGTACATGAACCTCCTGGGGCTCATCCCCTTCGGGGTTTCCTCGACGGCCTCGCTCTCCGTGACGGCCGCCCTCGCCTCCCTGGCCTTCCTCTGGATCGAGGTGGCCGGGTTCCGCGAGCTTGGGGCGAAGGGGTACGCGCAGACGATCTTTTACGCCCCGAAGGGCCTGCCCCCCGTGGGTCAGGCGATCATGCTCGTGATCATGACCCCGGTCGAGGCGATCGGAAAGATCACGAAGCCCTTTTCGCTCGCCATTCGTCTCTTCGCAAACGTCACGGCCGGAAAGGTGCTGATCCTGGCACTCCTCGGGCTCATCTTCATGTTTGCGGAGCTCACGACGGCCCGCTGGGGAATCGCGGGCGGAGCGGTGCTCATGGCCACGGCCATCACCCTCCTGAAGGTGTTCATCTCGCTTCTGCAGGCGTTCATCTTCGCCATGCTGACGGCCGTCTTCATCGGCCTCATTCGCCATGCCCACTGACCGGATCCCGGGCACGGCGCATTGTTCACGGCCCCTCAGAAGGGGCCCCTGTCATGACCGCTCGAGATCGCTCGATGCGGGCGACTCAACTCAAATCAGAGCAGAGACGGAGACAAGATGCTGACTTCCACCCTCCTCCTCATCCAGGAACCCGCCACCTCTGGGCTCGGGCTTCTCGGGGTTGGCCTCGCGATCGGACTCACCGTGATCGGTGCAGCCGTCGGGATCGGAATGATCGGGTCCTCGGCCATGCAGGGGATCGCGCGGCAGCCCGAGGCGGCCGGAAACATCCAGACGGCCTCGATCATTCTCGCCGCCCTCATTGAGGGTGCGACGCTCTTCGCACTCGTCATCGCCCTGCTCGTGGCGAACTGACGGCGCTCCGGGCGATACATGAAGGACGGTCCCGCGCCTCGTGCACGGACCTGCGGGAAAGAAAAGAGCCGACCCTTCGGGCGGGTCGCCTTCCGCGAGGAAGGTCGACCCGCCCCGGGCCGACAGACCGGAAAAGGCAAGCCTCCACGCCCTGGCGTGACGGTGCCCGGTGGGGTTAGCCGGTCGCGGCCGAGCTGACTTCCCACGATTGAATGGACGGAGCCTGAGAGAACCAGATGAGAATTCCAGCCGTCACAACGCTGGCCCTGATCGCATTGTCCGCGCGCCCGCTGGCGGCGCAGGAAGGGGGGCTGTTCACCCTCGACCCCGGGCTGAGCATCTGGACCATCATCGTCTTCCTGATCGTCCTCTTCATTCTCGGCAAGTTCGCCTGGGGGCCGATCCTCGCGGCGGTGAACGCCCGGGAAGAGGCGATCCGAGATTCGATCGCCGAAGCCAGAGAGGCGCGCGAGGAGGCCAGCAAGCTCCTGGAAGAGCATCGATCGCAGCTCGCCGATGCCCGGCGGCAGGCGCAGGACATCCTCGCCGAGGGCCGCGCCGCGGGCGAGAGGATTCGCAAGGAACTCGAGGAGAAGGCGCGCGCCGACTCCGAGGAGATCATCGAGCGGGCGCGCCGGGAGATCCAGCGCGAACGGGATCGGGCCATGCAGGAGATCCGTGGCGAGGCAGTGGATGTGGCGCTGGCGGCCGCCTCCCGGGTGCTCGGTGAGCGCCTGGATGCGGAGGCTGATCGCCGGCTCGTCGAGCGGTTCCTCGCCGAAGTGCAGTCGACTTCGGGGGCCGAGGGCTGAGCCGTGCGGGGCGAGACGATTGCTCGAAACTATGCGGAGGCGCTCTTCGAACTCGCCGAGCGAGAGGGAGAGGTCGAGCGCTGGGGTGAGGCGCTCGAGCTGATCGCCGGGATCGTGCACGAGGAACCACGAGTTCGTGCCTTCCTCGAAACGCCCCGGATTCAGACCTCCGAGAAAAACCAGGTCCTGCGGAGTGCGTTCGAGGGAAAGGTTCCCGACCGCGTGCTCCACTTTCTTCTGCTCGTCGTTGACCGGCGGCGACAGCGTCTCCTGCAGGAGATCACGGCGGAGTACCGGGCGCTCCTCGACGAGCGGCTCGGGCGCGCGCACGTCACGGTGCAGGTGGCGCGCGAGATGGACGAGGACGAGAGGGCCAGGGTGCAGGAGCGGCTCTCGGCGATCCTCGGCAAGGAGGCGATCCTGGATGTGCAGGTCCGACCGGAGCTGCTCGGGGGGGTCGTCTTTCGGAGCGGCGACATGATACTCGACGGCTCGGTCCGTCGGCGGCTGCAGCGTATGCGCCGCCGCCTGATGGAAGCCGGCCTTTCGACGGAATAAGGACGAAAACGACATGGCCAACTCGGATTCCCACCTGCGCGCCGGCGAGATCAAGGGCGTTCTGCTCGGTGCCATCGAAAACTACAGCGAGGAACTCCACGCCGAGGAGGTCGGTGAGGTCCTCGAGGTGAAGGACGGAATCGCCCGGATCTACGGGCTCACGAACGCGATGGCGAGCGAGATGCTCGAGATCACCCCCGCCGATGGGGGAGAGCCGGTGACGGCACTCGCGCTGAACCTCGAGGAAGACAACATCGGTGCCGTGCTCCTCGGGGAGTGGAAGGGGCTGCACGAGGGCAACGAAGTTCGCCGGACGGGCAGAGTGCTCGAGATTCCCGTGGGCTCGGGCTACCTCGGGCGCGTAGTGAATGCGATCGGGGAGCCCCTGGATGGCAAGGGGCCGATCGACCCGATCGAGGGCTCCCGGATGATCGACGTCGTGGCGCCGGGGATCGTGAAGCGTCAGCCGGTCGGGGAGCCTCTCCAGACCGGGATCAAGGCGATCGATGCCATGATCCCGATCGGACGCGGCCAGCGCGAGCTGATCATCGGCGATCGCTCGACGGGCAAGACGGCGATCGCGATCGACACGATCATCAACCAGAAGGATACGGGCGTCCTCTGCGTCTACTGCGCCATCGGGCAGCGGGCCGGGAAGGTCGCCTCGGTCGTGGACACGCTGCGCGAGGCGGGGGCCATGGACTACACGATCGTGGTCGCGGCGAATGCCTCGGACCCGGCGCCGATGCAGTACATCGCGCCCTACTCGGCGACGGCGCTCGCCGAGCACTTCATGTGGCAGGGGAAGCCGACGCTCGTCGTCTACGACGACCTCACGAAACAGGCGCAGGCATATCGGCAGCTCTCCCTGATCCTGCGGCGTCCGCCCGGACGAGAGGCGTATCCCGGTGACGTCTTCTACCTGCACTCCCGGCTTCTGGAGCGGGCTGCCAAGCTCTCCGATGACGAGGGGGGCGGGTCGCTCACCGCGCTCCCGATCATCGAGACTCAGGCCGGGGACGTCTCGGCCTACATCCCGACGAACGTGATTTCGATCACGGACGGGCAGATCTTCCTCGAGCCCGACCTCTTCTACTCCGGGGTGCGCCCCGCAGTGAACGTGGGGATCTCGGTCTCGCGCGTCGGAGGGGCCGCGCAGGTCAAGGCCATGAAGAAGGTCGCCGGCCGACTCCGGCTCGATCTCGCGCAGTACCGGGAGCTCGAGGCCTTTGCCCAGTTCGGGTCCGACCTTGACGCCGCCACCCAGCGACAGCTTGCCCGCGGTGCGCGCACGGTCGAGATCCTCAAGCAGCCGCAGTATGCGCCGATGGCCGTCGAGCGTCAGATCGCGGTGATCTATGCGCTGGTCAACGGGCACGTCGACGGTGTCCCCACCGAGAAGGTCCGGGAGTGGGAGGCCGGCTTCGTCGAGTTCATGACCTCCTCGCATCCGGAAGTCCTCGCGGCGATTGTCCGTGAGAAGCAGATCACTGACGAGGTCGAGGGGCCGCTCAAGGCCGCGATCGGCGACTTCAACGAGCGATTCGCGGCTCAGACAGGATCGGCCTGAGGAGCGGCTGCCGATGATCTCGAGCCCGTCGATGAGGAGCAGCCGGATGCGTCGCCACGCGCGAGGGGGTGAGTGCGATGTCTAAGACCAGTGGGGTCAAGCGGCGGATCCGCTCCGTCAAGAACACGCAGCAGATCACCCGTACGATGGAGATGGTCGCCACCTCGAAGCTCAAGAAGGCGAGCGACCGGGTGACGGCAGCGCGACCCTATGGAGAGGCACTTCGGGAGATCGTGCAATCCCTGCACAACCCGGAGCTGGCGGGACGTTTTCCCCTGCTCCGCCAGCCCGAGCGTGTCGAGCGGGCGGCCGTGCTGGTTCTCACTTCGGACCGGGGCCTTGCGGGTGCCTTCAACGTGAACATCCTTCGTCGCGCCCGCGATCTCATCGGGGCGCTTCGCGATGACGGGGTCGAGGTCGAGGTCCACGTAGTCGGAAAGAAGGGCATTGGCTTCTTCCGCTTCCAGCGGGAGCCCCTGGCCTCGACGCGAACCGACATGGGGGACTACCCTGAGCCTGACGAGGCGGCAGAGCTGGTCGATGGCTTGCGAGATTCCTTCGAGAAGGGAGAGATCGACCAGCTCTGGATCGTGCATTCCGAGTTCCGGTCGGCGCTCTCGACTCCTCCGGTGGCGCGGGAGGTGCTTCCCCTGCGCGGGAGCGAGGAGGCCACTCCGCCAGAGAACTACATCCTCAAGCCCTCGACCGAGGGAATCCTCCGGCGCCTGCTTCCGCTCTACGTGCGCAACGCGGCATACCGGGCGCTGGTCGAGAACATCGCCGCAGAGCAGGGAGCTCGTCGCACTGCGATGAAGAATGCGACGGACAACGCAGGAGACATGCTCGACAGTCTCCGGCGGAGCTACAACCGCGCCCGTCAGGCGCAGATTACGCAGGAGATCGCTGAGATCGTGGGTGGCGCCGCCGCCTTCGAGTAACCGCCTCCCTCGCGGAGGCATGGATCGGGACCCCGGGCGCCCGGCATCCGCCGGAGAGCGGAACGGGACCCCCGGGAGATACGGAGACCATGGCTGAGATGACGACCGGCAAAATCGTACAGGTGATCGGACCCGTGTTGGACGTGGAGTTCGACCCGGAGAACCTCCCCGACATCTACAACGCGCTGCGGGTGCGGACGGAGGGCGGCGAGATCATCACCGCCGAGGTGCAGCAGCACATCGGACGGGGACAGGTACGCGCCGTGGCAATGTCCTCGACGGACGGGCTCGTCCGCGGGATGGACGTCGAAGACACGGGGCGCGCGATCGCCGTGCCGGTGGGCGAAGCTGCGCTCGGCCGAATCCTGAACGTTCTCGGGGAACCGGTCGATGACGCCGGCCCCGTCGGCGGAGACGACGCGGACAAGGTGGAACGCTGGCCCATCCACCGGGCAGCGCCGAAGTTCGACGCTCTCGAGCCGAAGACCGAGATCTTCGAGACGGGGATCAAGGTGATCGACCTTCTCGCCCCCTACGTGAAGGGCGGGAAGACCGGTCTCTTCGGTGGTGCAGGGGTTGGAAAGACCGTGATCATCCAGGAGTTGATCAACAACATCGCTCTGGAGCATGGCGGGCGTTCCGTCTTCTGTGGTGTGGGGGAGCGGACTCGAGAGGGGAACGACCTCTGGCTCGAGATGAAGGAGGCGGGCGTGCTGGGCTCGACCTCGCTCGTCTTCGGCCAGATGAACGAGCCCCCGGGCGCCCGCCTCCGGGTGGGGCTGAGCGGGCTCACGATCGCGGAGTACTTCCGCGACGTGGAGCAGCAGGACGTCCTCCTCTTCATCGACAACATCTTCCGTTTCACACAGGCAGGCTCCGAGGTGTCGGCGCTCCTTGGGCGCATGCCGTCGGCCGTGGGGTACCAGCCGACCCTGGGAACGGAGATGGGCGAGTTGCAGGAGCGGATCACCTCGACCCAGTCTGGCTCCATCACTTCGGTGCAGGCGATCTACGTTCCGGCCGACGACCTCACGGACCCCGCTCCGGCCGCAGCCTTCACGCACCTCGACGCCACGACCGTGCTTTCTCGGGCAATCTCGGAGCTGGGAATCTATCCGGCGGTCGATCCCCTCGACTCCTCGTCCCGGATCATGGATCCCCAGTACCTGGGCGAGCGCCACTATCGGGTGGCCCAGTCCGTCCAGCAGATTCTCCAGCGGTACAAGGATCTCCAGGACATCATCGCGATTCTCGGGATCGACGAACTCTCCGAAGACGACAAGATCATCGTGGGCCGCGCTCGCCGTCTGCAGCGGTTCCTGTCTCAGCCGTTCTTCGTGGCCGAGCAGTTCACGGGGCGGCCCGGGCTCTACGTGAAGCTGGAAGACACGATCGAGTCCTTCGAGCGCGTTGCCGCCGGTGAGTTCGACCATCTCCCCGAGCAGGCGTTCTACATGCAGGGCTCGATCGAGGGCGTGATCGCCGAGGCCGAGAAGATGGAGCAGGGGGGCTGACGTGGCTTCCTCTACGTTGAAGGTACGGGTCGTGAGCCCCGTGCGGACCGTCTACGAGGGCGAGGCGCGCAGCCTGGTTGCCCCGGCGTGGGACGGGAGCGTGGGTATTCTTCCCGGCCACGCCCCTTTCATCGCACTCCTGGGGGGAGGCCGGCTCGAGATCGATCTGCCCGACGGAGGCAGCGAGCGCTTCTTCGTGAATCGGGGCGCCATCAAGGTCGAGGCTGACGAGGTCATGATTCTTACCGAGTACGGCGACCGCAAGCCGCCCGAAGGATTCGACCCGGCCGACGCCTGGCTGGAACTGGAAGAGGTCGACCTCGACGAGATGGCGGGCCCGGCGAACCCCCTGGCCTGACCCTCTCCACGTCAAGGCAGGGCCTGTCGCCCACCCCCGCTTGCGGTACGGGGGTGGGCGCGTTTCATTGGGGTGTTCGTGCTACACTCTCACCCGTCCCGAGCAAGACCATGAACCTCGACCTGCACCTCCATTCCACCGCGTCGGACGGGAAGCTCGATCCCGCCGCGGTCGTGGATGCGGCGATCGAGGGAGGCCTCGACGTCATCGCCCTGACTGACCACGACACGGTGGCCGGGATCGCTGCTGCCAGGACCGCGTCGCAGGGCCGTAACCTGGACCTGATCACAGGCATCGAGGTGAGCAGCAACTGGGACGGCAGCGAGGTGCACATTCTCGGATACTTCATCGATCCCGATCACCCTAGCATGCAGGGGCATGGAGATCGAGCGCGGGAGAGGCGGGCCACCAGGCTCCGGGCGATGGTCGAACGCCTGCGGGACCAGGGGGTCGACGTCTCGTTTGATGCCGTGCTCGAGCAGGCGGGGCCGGATGCGGTAAGCCTCGGGCGTCCGCACCTCGCCCGCGAGCTCGAGCGGAGAGGCTTCGTCGAGAGTGTCCCCGAGGCCTTCGAACGCTTCATCGGCAACGACCATCCTGCGTACGTGTCCACGGACCTTCTCACCCCCGAGGAGGCAATCGAGCTCATTCACTCCGCCGGAGGCGTGGCCCTGTGGGCCCACCCTTCCCGAGCCGACTTCGACGATCGGCTTCGTGCGCTCGTCCGGCACGGACTTGATGGGATCGAGGTGTTCCGACCGTGGAACTCCACCGCGTGGACGTTGCGCCTCCGGGAGGCGGCCCGATCCCATGGCCTCCTTGTCTCGGGGGGCTCGGACTGGCACGGTCCTGACGACGGAGTCCTGGGAGAGTTCAGAGTGTCCTCGGAAGACATCGCGGGCCTGCTGGAGCGGGGAGGATTCTGAGCGCCTGCGCGTGGCCTTCGGGGGCTCCGGTTGAGAGTCTCTTCTGCATGGACCCGAGGGCTTGACGTTCGCGTTGGGGTGCTCTAAGTTAATTGGCTCGACCCGGCGGCTCGATGAGCGCGGCAGGGTCAACCGGTTTTTTTGACAGACAACCCCCATGGGGAGTGAACCATCGGAACGGTCCGGGCGACGCGGAGACGCGGGGCGTGGATTGGGACGAGGCCTTGTGGGGCAGGGTGGAGGGAGAGAAGGACGT
>SLDT01000058.1 GCA_007125125.1 Gemmatimonadota bacterium
CCCTTCCTCCGGTTCGGCCGGGGCAGGGGGGCAGGGGGCCCTCGCCGGTGAGGGCAGGGCCGAGGGCGAGGGGGCCGCGGCCGGCCGTGCGCGGCATGCGGGGGTGCTCGTTCCGCTCCTCCTCTTCGTGGCCGCAGGGTGCGGGGGCGACGATCCGCCGGGGGCGGGGAGCGCGGGCGCGATCGGCCCGGCGAGCTCCGCCGAGCGGATGGTCTACGGCGAGGACGAGGACCCCTGGTGCGGCGAGCTCGTCGAGGCCGTGCGCTGGGGCGGGGAGATCGAGACCGCCGAGGGGGAGCGGCTCCGGTTCCGCTCGGTGGAGTGCCTCGTGGCCTTCCTCCTGGATGAGAAGCTGCCGGAGTCCAGGATCGCGGCGGTGCGCGTGGTCGACTTCCCCGACGGGTACCGGCTCGTGGCGGCCGAGTCGGTGCGCTACCTCCAGACCCCGAACCTCGCGAGCCCGACGCGGCTGAACCTCATGGCGATCGAGGCCGACAAGATGCAGGTGAACCTGCAGGAGGCCTACGCGGGACGGATTCTCGAATGGCCCGAGGTGCTCGAGTTCGTGGCCCGCGAGTGGGGGGTCGGCGGGGGAGACGGGGCAGGCCAATGATCGGCCCCGCGTGGCTTCGGAGTGCGCTGGTCGGGGTCGGCCTGGCTTGGCTTCGGCCTGCGCGAGGCGGGCGCGGCCTCGCCTGGCTCCCGCGTGCGCGGGGCGGGGTCGGCCTTGCCCTCGCGCTCCTTCTCGTTCCCCTTGTCGTGGGGTGCGGCGAAGCGGGTCCGCGCGAGGTGCGTGCGGGGACGGACCAGTGCGCCCACTGCCGGATGCAGGTCACCGTCGATGGCTTTGCCTCGCAGCTCGTGACCGACCGGGGGCGGCAGTACCTCTTCGACTCGATCGAGTGCCTGGCCGAGTACCTCGCCGAATCCGACGAGGTGCCCGAGGAGCGCATCAGTTCGCTCTGGGTCACCGATTTCCATGCGCCCGAGCGCTGGCTCGCAGCCGAGGAGGCGGTCTACCTGCGGAGCGAGGCGATCAGGAGTCCGATGGGAATGAACCTCTCGGCCTACGCCGACCGGAATGCCGCCGAGACCCAGCAGCGGGAGTACGGCGGGGAGATCCTCACCTGGTCCGCGGTCCGCGAGCTCGTCGAGGAGACGGGGGTGCGGGGACATGGCGGGCACGGTGACCACGCCGGCCATGGCGCCGACGCCGAGGCCGGGGGCGGCGGCCATGCACATGGCGGGGACCACGATGCCCATGCCGCTGCGACCGGCGACGATGCGGCAGACCGGCCGACCGTCGGGGTCGGGGGGCGCTTCTCGACCCTCGGCGAGGCAGTCGCGGCGGCCGGGGAGGGCGACACGATCCGGGTGCGCGGGGGGCACTACCGCGAGTTCCCCCTCGAGATCGACCGGAGCCTGACCCTCGTCGGGGAGGACTTCCCCATCCTCGACGGGGAGGGCTCCCACTCGATCCTCATCGTGCGCGCCGATGACGTGACGATCGAGGGCTTCGAGCTGCGCGGAGCGGGGGTGAGCTACACCCGCGACCACTCGGCCATCCTCGTCGAGGAGGCCGCGCGCTGCCGGATCATCGGGAACCGGCTCGAGGACAACTTCTTCGGGATCTACCTCGCGCGCGCGAGCCAGTGCATGGTGCGCGACAACGAAGTGCGTGCGCAGGCGACGCGCGAGGCGAACTCGGGAAACGGGATCCACCTCTGGGACGTGGACCGGATCCAGGTCGAGGACAACCGGATCCGCGGCCACCGCGACGGGATCTACCTGGAGTTCGCGCGGGAGGTCGTGATCCGGGGGAACCGGAGCGAGGAGAACCTCCGCTACGGGCTCCACTTCATGTTCTCCGACGAGTCCTTCTACGTCGACAACGTCTTTCGCCGGAACGGGGCGGGGGTCGCGGTCATGTACACGCGCGACGTCGTCATGGCGGGGAACCGCTTCGAAGACAACTGGGGCACCTCGGCCTACGGGCTCCTCCTGAAGGATGTGCGCGACGCGAAGGTCGAGGACAACGTGTTCCGCAACAACACGATCGCGGTGCACTCCGAGGGGGCCGACCGGATCTCCTTCGCCCTGAACCGCTTCGAACGGAACGGGTGGGCGGTGCGGGTGCTCGGAAGCAGCCAGGACAACCACTTCACGATGAACGACTTCATCGAGAACACCTTCGACGTGACGACGAACTCGCGCCGCAACCCGAACCACTTCGATGGCAACTACTGGAGCGCCTACCGGGGTTACGACCTCGCGGGCGACGGGCGGGGCGACGTGCCCCACCGGCCCGTGCGGCTCTTCGCCTACATCGTGGAGCGCCAGCCGGTCGCCCTCATTCTTCTTCGCAGCTTCTTCGTCGATGTCCTCGAGGTGGCGGAGCGGGTCCTGCCCGTCCTCACCCCGGAGACCCTCGTGGACGCACGACCCCTGATGCAGGAGGTGGCCCGATGATCCGGGTCCAGTCCCTTTCGAAGCGCTTCGGCCGGCTCCAGGTCCTGGACGGCCTCGACCTCGAGATCGAGAAGGGGCGCACGACCGCGCTCCTCGGGCCGAATGGTGCCGGGAAGACGACCTTCGTGAAGTGCGTGCTCGGGCTCGTGCTCCCCGAGGAGGGCACGATCGAGGTCGCGGGAGAGCGGCTCGACGGCTCCCCGGAGTACCGGCGCCGGATCGGCTACATGCCGCAGATCGCGCGCTACCCGGAGAACCTGACCGCGCGGGAGATCTTCCGCATGGTCTCGGACCTTCGGGGAAACCCGACCGACCTCGACCTCTCCCTCATCGAGGCGCTTCGTCTCGAGCCCGAGCTCGACAAGCCCTTCCGCACCCTCTCGGGGGGGAACCGGCAGAAGGTGAGCGCCGTGCTTGCCTTCCGCTTTCGCCCGGAACTCCTCTTCCTGGACGAGCCGACGGCGGGACTCGATCCGGTCTCGAGCAGTGTGCTGAAGGACCGGATCCTGGAAGCGCGCGACGCGGGGTGCACGATCGTGCTCACCTCGCACGTGATGAGCGAGGTCCAGGAGCTCGCCGACACCGTCGTCTACCTCCTCGACGGGAAGATCCACTTCCGGGACTCGGTCGAGGAGCTGATCGGCTCGACCGGTGAAGCCAACCTCGAGCGGGCCATCGCCCGCCGCATGACCGCGAGGGTCGTCGCATGAACACGCTCCGAATCGCCCGCTACCAGCTCCAGGACGTGCTGCGGAGCCGCTGGATCCTCTTCTACGGGCTCTTCTTCCTCGTCCTGACCGATGCGCTCTTCCGCTTCGGGGGCGACGGGGAGAGGGTGCTCCTCAGTCTCCTGAATGTCGTGCTCATCGCGATCCCCCTCGTGAGCGTCGTGCTCGGGGCGATGTATCTCTACGCCTCGCGCGAGTTCACCGAGCTGCTTCTCTCGCACCCGGTCCGGCGGAGCAGCCTCTTCTTCGGGCTCTTCATGGGGCTCGCGCTCCCCCTGGCGGCGGCCTTCGCGCTCGGGACGGGCCTCCCCTTCTGGGCCCACGGGGGTGCCGCGGGCACGGGGTGGGCGCCCCTGCTCCAGCTCCTCGGGACGGGGGTCCTTCTCACCCTCGTCTTCGCCGCGCTTGCCTTCGTCGTGGCGCTTGCGACCGAAGACCGGATCAAGGGGCTCGGGCTCTGCCTCGGGATCTGGCTCCTCTTCGCGGTGATCTTCGACGGGCTCGTGCTCATGGGGATCCACCTCTTCGCGGACTATCCGCTCGAGCGGGCGACGATTGCGGCCTCCCTCCTGAACCCGGTCGACCTCGGGCGAATTC
>SLDT01000161.1 GCA_007125125.1 Gemmatimonadota bacterium
AAGGACCCCGGGGCGTCGAGAGAATGCGACGGGCGAAGTGGGTCGGCCCGGAACCGCCCAGCCTCAGAACACGTCGCGGACCGTCGCGTTTCCTCGGTGGAGGCGGATCTCGGCGGGATCTCCTCTCTCCACATTCACACGGATGTTCCAGTAAAGTTCCTCGAGCCCCGTGCGGTAACGCGCATGGACCCACCACTCACCCGGAGGCGCGAATAGCCGGGCCTGACCGGTCGCGTCCGTGGTGTCCGCGAGGATCTCTCTCCGGAGCTCGGAGAGCCGCGCGGCCACGACGTCCCCGTAGTCAGAGAATGCTTCGTCTTCCCAGTTCTCGAGCTGGACACGGAACTGCTGCATCTCCTGATTCGTCTCCTGCTCGAGGCGCGTGAAGCGCGCAAAGGCAGCCTCGCGCTCGCGAGCGGCCTCAGCCTCGACGGACTCGAGCTGCCCGAAACGGGAGAAGAGTTCCCGGTAGCGAGCTTCCCCGGGGTTGTACTGCTGGATCTCCCGATTGATCTCCTGGAGCTCGTCGCGCGCCGCGAGCCAGCGGTTCTCCGCCTCGCGGTGAGCCTGGCGGGCCATGAGGATCGAGTCGCGGGCCAGTACCAGCTCCGGGGGCATCTGAGGCTCAGGCCGGGGGGCAGCCTGGGTGAGCGAGTCGAAGATGGCGTCCCGGTCAAAGGGGACGAGCTGGACCGGAAGGTCCCGGATCGGGTTCACGATCGCTTCGCCCGTCTCCGGGTCCTGGACCTCGATCTCGGTGTGGACCATCACCTGTCCCGGCCCGCAGGCCGCCGCGAGCAGCGGGAGAAGGACAGCAATCCAGAGGCGTCGATGCATCATCGTTTCGCTCCAACAGCAGGTGAGTGAATGGGAACGGGCCGGAAAGTACAAGGCCGCCGGCCCGCGAGCAAGCCGTTTCGGCGGCCGCGGAGCATCAGCTCCCCGGATCCTCGAACATGGCGCGCGGGCCCATGAGCAGGACTCTCGGTTCTCCCGCTGCAGTCGCTCCGCGCGACACCGCTTCACGTGTGAGCGCCCAGATCTCCAGCTCTTCATCTGGTACACTCCTCCCTGCGTGAGCGGTCCGGGCAAGCCATCGGCTTCGGTCACCCGGAGCCGCAGTGGCGAGGAGGCGAGCGCTGCGATATCGACGGCGTCCCAGCTCGAAGAAGGCCCCCTCGGGCGGGGAAGCCGCGAGGGCCTCGATAACCCCGGTGATCTTCGCCTCCCAGGCCCGCGTGGTGCGAGGGTCGACCGAGGCCGAGACCACCAGGACCGGTGCGCCTTCGTGCTCGTCAAGCGCGAACTCGATCCGAAAGAGGCCGGGGTCGGGTGGCGTTGTCACAACGGCCTGGGCAGCAAGGTGACCGAGGAACCCGAGCAGTATCTCCGACGTTCCTGCAGGAAAGGGCCAGATCACCGACATCCAGGTGCTCGTCAGCTCACGGTCGATCACGTCCCGACGCCCGGTGTCCCACGCCCTCGGGCCGCTCCCGGGGACCGGGGGTTCGAGCACGGACCGGAGTCTGAGCAACGGGCCGGGTCGAAGCTCGGGCGACAGATCGGCGTCGCCGGGAAGAGCCGCGGCCGTGTCCGGCCGTGGCCGAGGGGTGAGGGGAGTCGACCGCACGAAGGGCGCGGTGGGTCGGACCTCCTCGAAGCCTCCGGGGAAGGCCTGCCGGAGCTGAAGCTCGGTGGCCGGTCCTGCAACGGCGATCCTGACACGGGCCGGGTCGAAGTGCGCGTCCCGGAAGCGCCTCAGCGACTCCGCATCGATGGTGGCGATGGAACTCCGCGTTCCGTCTCTCGAGCGGGCGCCCGGACTGGCCGCTCCGAGGAGAAGCCGAGCGCGTTCGACCTCGAAGTCGCGCACCGGGGCGCCCTCCTCGAAGATTGCCCGGTCGCGCTGTTGCTCGAGGAGTGACGACGCGCGCGCCTCGGGGAGTGGACCGCCACCGAAGAGCAGCGCCCGCAGTTCGTCCAACGCGTCGACCCACTCCTCCGGTGGGGCGAGGAGAGTGAGTGCCATGTCATCTCGTCGGACCTCTACCTCGAGGCGGGCCCCCCTGGAAGACAGTTGTGCATTGCCCTCGAGCTCGAGCAGCCGCCCGAGAACCAGGGCGGTTCCCTCGCTCCCTGCCGGATCCATCGCGGAGCCGCTCGGGACGAGCAGGGTGACTCCCGTGAGCCAGCCTCCGGGGTCGATCTGAGCGAGGACACGCTCCTGAGCTGTGGCCGGTCGAGGTGCGCCGACGATCGTGAGTACGACGAAGAGTGCGAGCCCTGCGGTCCACCTCATGGCCGGAGCTCCTCCTGCGCACGTGCGCCCTCTCGAAGAGAGGCGAGGAGGCGCCGCACGTCGGCTTCCTCGACACCTTCGAGAGCGTCGAGGAGCCGTGCGGCTCCTTCGACCCCCTCGCCAGCTTCCCAGCGTTGACCCACCAGGTTGGCGAGTCCCCACGGGGAGTGCGTCGCCATCCGGAGCTCGGTTCGAAGCTCCGCCGAAATCGCCCGCACCCGTTCGGGTCCGAGCAGGCCCTCGGACTCGTCGAGCAGGCCGTCGAGGCGTCGGATCATCGCGGTGCGACTGCGGTCGTACGCGGCCCCCGTCACCACCAGTGCCCGGCTCCGACCCAGGTCCCAGAGCTCGAGAAACACCTCGTAGTCGCCCGGGGACTCCCGCACGAGGAGCGACAGGTGACGAGCCGCCACGAGGGCACGAGGGGTGTGCTCCGCCGCCACCGTATACCCGCGGGCGAGCCAGTGCCGGATCACCTCGGGGCTGCCCCGCGGGTCACCCGTGGCCTCGGGCGCGGGAAGCTGGGGGCGCGGCCCCTCGTCAGGGATGCCAAGTTCGGCAACCGTGGCGAGAGCGAGCAGAGGATCGACCCGGCCCGCCACGACGATCTGGAGGCGCGAGCGGAGGTGCGTTCGAGCCCACAAGGCCGAGACATGCCCATGGTCGAGGCGTTCGAGGGTGCCAGCCCGACCCTCGAGAGGAGCGGTTCCCGGCACAAGCTGGGCGCGGAGGCGCAGCGAAAGGGTGCCCTCGGGCGTTTCCAGCCGTCGGTCGAGCTCACGGCTCACCGACCGACGTGCCTCGTCGAAGAGGGAGGGCTGAGGAGACGACAGTCCCTCGGCGAGGATCCAGCCGAGGAAGTCGAGGTCCTGCACGCTCCCGTACACCTGATAGACAAGGGCATGGGGGGTGCGTGTCACGTCGACCCTGGCTCCGATGCGTTCTCCGAGACTCACCATGCGGTTACGGGCCTGAACGCGAAGGATCTGTGCGGCTCCGGCTTCGTCGAAGCTTTCCTCGAGCGGGACGGAAACCCGCAGCGAGACCACCTCCGTCGACCCCGCCGAGAAGAAGGCAACCTGGGGCCCCCCCTCGGGACGGAAGACCGTGTCCGGGTAGAGGGCAGCCTCCCGACCCGGGTCCGAACCAGGCGCTGCCGAGACGATTCCTGCAGTCGGCGGCGCTTTCGCTGCCTCGATGGACCCTGCCTGCGGCCCGGCTCCAAGCGCCAGGAGGAGCAGCAGGGCAAAAGGCTTCCCGCTCGCGCCTCGAGGCCGGCGTAGGAGGGAATCCACCTGCATTCCCACCGAACGAACGATCAGGGCACCGCTCCGGTGATCACGTAGTTCATCGGGTTCACCGGCCGCCCACCGACATGTACCTCGTAGTGCAGGTGCGGAGACGTCGCGAGGCCCGTACTTCCAACCTTGGCGATCATTTCGCCTCGGGTGACCCGCTGACCGGCGCGGACCAGGAGCTCCGATGCATGACCGTAGAGGGTCGAGTATCCGTAGCCATGGTCGATCTCGACGACGAGGCCGTACCCCGAGCGGCGCCCGGCGAAGGTGACCACTCCCTTCGCTGCGGCCATGATCGGCGTGCCGCGCGGCGCAGAAATGTCGATTCCCTCGTGCGGAAGAGCCCGGTTGTGAATGGGATGCATGCGGGCCATCGTGAAGCCGGACGTCAGGTTTCCGACCGTCGGCAAGATCGACGGGGTCGATTCGAGGAGATCCCGATGGGCCTCGAGCGAATCGGCAGCCTCGGCCATGCTCTCCCGAAGCAGTCGAGCCCGTCGCTCCAGCGCCCGGAGGTCCCAGGCCGCCGCGAACGCGGTCTCACCCAGCTCCGCGTCGAGTGCGTGGAGCGGGTGGTCGGACGGATCCGGTGACCCCGGACCACCCACACCTGCCATCCGAACCTCGGCGTCAATGAGATCGAGGCCGGCCAGGGTCCTCAACTCCGCATCGCGCTCTGCCAGAAACTCGAGTTCGCCCTGAACGGCACCGAGCCGGTCCTTGAGCGCTTCCATCTCGGCTACGAGGAGGGAGTTGGCCTTCTGGAGCTGCATCGTCCTGAGGCTCTCGGCACCACCGAAGATTGCGAAGCCGAGAACGAGGAAGATCCCGAGGCCCAGGAACCCTGCACCTCCGGCAGCCCGCAAGAGGAGCTTCTTCGAAAGCGTGAATTGTCGAATCTCCTCTCCATGGTTCTCGAAGAGGAGGAAGGTCCACTTGTCGCCTGCCATGTACCTCGTCCGTACCGGCGACGGGCCGTCCAGTCCCCGAACCGAAGTTCGGAAGCTTACAGCCCGCCGGAGCGGGTCAGTGCTGAGGGAAAGAGTACTACATATGTTTCCGAAACTGCCTTTAGCCAAAACACCGGCGAAAAACACTCAACAATAGAAAACCGTGGCCGCCTCGTCAACCGCTGGGCTTCAAGACGACCGTCGGCCCAGTCGGGCCGTCAGGCATCCACCCTCGGGAAGAGTGGCCCCATCTTCGACACGCTCAAGGTATCCAGCGGCAGGGTCACTGCCTCCTCGAGTCGTGGGACGCCGGGGAGTCCGAGGGAACCCGCGAGGTCGGCCATTCGTCGAGGGAGGACCGGTTCGAAGAGAGCCGCGAGCACGAGCAGCGTTCGCGCCAGGGTGGCGAGGGTCTCGTCCAGATCTCCTCCAAGCCCGGGGTCCTTGGCCTGCGCCCACGGCTCCCGTTGCTCGATGTAGACATTCGCGCTCCGTGCGAGTGCCATCGCCTCGGCGAGGGCCTCATGCACGCGCAGCTCCTCCATTGCGCTCGAGACCTCCTGCAGCGCAGCGCGGATCGCATCATCCAGGCCGTTGCCGCCGGCCGCCGGCACTTCACCGCCGCGATAGCGCACGATCATGGAGGTGGTCCGGCTCGCCAGATTTCCGAGCACATTGGAGAGTTCGCCATAGCGAGTCAGGAATCGCTCGGGGGTATAGGAGGCATCGCCACCCGTTGGCATCTCTCGCAGGAGGAACCATCGCAGCGCGTCGCCCCCGAAGGTCGTGTGCAGTTCCATCGGATCGACCACGTTCCCGAGTGACTTCGACATCTTCGTCTCTCCGACGACCCACCAGCCGTGAGTGAGAATCCGTCTCGGGAGGGGAAGTCCGGCGCCCATGAGAAGGGTCGGCCAGTAGACCGCGTGCGTCGTCAGAATGTCCTTTCCGATGAGGTGCAGGTCGGCGGGCCATCTCGAGCCGGTCACGTCCTCGAAGCCCTGTTCTCCCGCCGGTGCGTCCGGGCGGATTGCCCCCGACGCAGTGAGGTAGTTCACGAGGGCGTCGACCCAGACGTAGGTCACATGGTCTTCGTCGAAGGGGAGGGGGATCCCCCAGGCGAGACGGCTCTTTGGCCTCGAGATCGACAGGTCCTCGAGTGGCTTGTTCAGGAAGCCGAGCACCTCGTTGCGGCGCGACTCCGGGTGGATCCAATCCGGATGGTCGTGGATGTGCCGGATCAGAGCCTCCTGGAAACTGCTCATCCGAAAGAAGTAGTTCTTTTCACGAATGCGCTCCACCGGCCGGCCGGCGATCGGATCCGTCCGCTCCGGACCCAGCTCCTTCTCGGTGAAGAATCGTTCCTCGTGGACCGAGTACCAGCCCTCGTACTCCGACGCATAGATGTGGCCACGATCCATCAGTCGCTGGACGAACGCCCGGACCACCCCGACGTGCTCCGGCTCCGTGGTTCGGATGAAGCGGTCATAGGTGATGTCCAGTGCGGCCCACGCCTCCCGGAAACGGTCTGCCATCGCGTCGCAGAGCTCGATCGGGGCCATCCCGCGACGCGAGGCCTCTTCCTGGATCTTCTGCCCGTGCTCATCCGTGCCCGTGAGGAAGAGCACATCGGCTCCGGCCTGCCGATGGTACCTCGCCAGCGTGTCGGCGAGGAAGGTCGTGTAGGCATGTCCGATGTGTGGCTCGCCGCTGGCGTAATAGATCGGGGTCGTGAGATACATCCGTTCGTCGTGTCGGAGCCGGGCCGGCTCGGTGTCAGGAATTGCCTTCGGGGTCGCTTCGACGGCGCGGGGCAGCGCGCACTTCAGCCTTCAGGTCATCGAGACGCAGAGTCCTGCGTTCACCTTCCTTGTCACGCATCGTCACCCGTTCTCCAAGGATGTCCACGTCCAGGACGGTTTCCACGCCCCGGGCCGTGTTGAGCACCCTGCCCTGCCGGGGGAACCGTCGCCGAGCCTGCACGTAGGTCTCGTGCTCGTACATGAGACAGCACATCAGGCGCCCGCAGCAGCCCGAGATCTGCGACGGATTGAGCGAAAGGCTCTGATCCTTGGCGAGCTGTAGAGACACCGCCTTGAGTTCGGGAAGCCACGTCGAGCAGCAGAGTTCGCGGCCGCATCGTCCCACTCCCCCCAGAAGGGCCGACTCGTCACGAACCCCGATCTGACGCAGCTCGATCCGGGTGCTGAAGAAATGGGCCAGGTCACGGACGAGCTGACGGAAGTCGACCCGCCGTTCGGCCGTGAAGTAGATCGTGAGCTTGCGGCGGTCGAACTGCCACTCGGCCTCCGTGACCTTCATCCGGAGCCCGTGCCGCTCGACGAGCTTCCGGCTCTCGAGCCGAACGCGGTCTTCATCCCTGCGCAGTCCCTCCAGGACCCGGAGGTCCTGGTCGCCTGCACGGCCGATCACGCGGTGAGTGGGGAGTGGGGTCGCGCACCCTCCCGAGCTGGAGCAGCTGCGCTCGGCCACTGTGCCCAGCGCGAGAAGCGTGCCGAGGTCCCGTCCGCGATCGACCTCGACGAGAACCGGGTCGCCGGGTTCCACCTCGATTCCCGACAGGGAAAAGTAATCCTTCCTGTTTCCCTTGAATCCGACTTCGGCGAAGGTAGCCATGGGTCGCGGTTGCTTCCGGCCTCAGTCGTTGTCGCTCCAGGCACCCATCTGGCCGTACTTGGCCCAGCGGGCACGCCGTCGCGTCTCACTGTCCATGGACCGGAGCTCACCGAGATGTCGCAGGATCGCCTGCCGAAGCGATGCGGCAGTCGCATCCCAGTCCGAATGTGCGCCCCCGGCGGGCTCCTCGATCACATCGTCAGCCACGCCGAGTCGCAGGAGGTCGCTTGACGTGAGCTTCAGGGCGTCGGCTGCCTTGCCCCGGTGCTCGGCCGAGCGCCAGAGGATCGCAGCACACCCTTCCGGGGAAATCACGGAGTAGACCGCATGTTCGAGCATCAGGATTCGGTCCGTGACACCGAGCGCCAGCGCTCCACCCGAACCGCCCTCCCCGATCACGACCGAGATCAGGGGGATGCGGAGACGAGCCATCTCGCGCAGATTCATCGCGATGGCCTCGGCCTGTCCCCGCTTCTCGGCTCCTATTCCCGGATAGGCTCCGGGAGTGTCGATGAAGGTGATCACCGGTCGCCCGAACTTCTCGGCCATGCGCATCAATCGGAGGGCCTTGCGATAGCCTTCCGGGTGCGGCATGCCGAAATTGCGATGGAGGTTCTCCTTCATGTCGCGCCCCTTCTGGTGCCCGATCACCATGACCGAGTCGCCGTTCACCGACGCCCAACCACCGACCACTGCCGCGTCGTCCCGGAAGCTCCGATCGCCATGGAGCTCGATGAAGTCCTCGAAGATCCGATCCAGATAGTCGAGGGTGTAGGGGCGCCGGGGGTGCCGGGCGACCTGGACCTGCTGCATCGGCTCAAGGTTCCGGTACGTCGAAGCTCGAAGGGATTCAAGCTTTCGCCGCAGTTCGGACAGCTCTCCGGAGACGTCGATCCCCTTCCTTTCGGCGACGTCGAGGAGCTTCTCGATCTGCTCCTGAACCTCTACCATGTCGCGTTCGAACTCGAGATGGGGCATGCTTGCCACGGCAGACCTCCCTGGCAGGATCAGTTTGCGGTTCTGGCTCGTCGGACCCGATCCCCCTCCTGGGAAACGGGACGTGGTCGGGACCGGCAGGTACGGACCACGCACCGGCGCACCGATCTCCGACAAGCTAACGGATCAGGGACCGGATTGGAAAACCGACGAAGGATCCGCGATGCAACGAACGCGTCGCAGCAGGACAGGTGAAACCCTGCCGGGGGCCTGAGAAGGTCAGGTTTCCCCGGACGCGATCCATCGTGGGACCTCGGGAGGCGTGTATGCCTCGAACCGGTCGAGGAGCCGCGTCGGGGAGTCGTCGATGAGCACCATGCGTCGATGGGCGTCATTCAGGAACCCCTCCCGGGAGGCCTGCTCGAACTGCATTCCGAGGGAGCGGTAGAAGCCGGCCACATCAAGGATTCCGCAGGGCTTCCGGTGGAAGCCGAGCTGCCCCCACGTCAACACCTCGAAGAAGGCCTCGAGGGTGCCCAGACCTCCGGGCGCGGCGATGAAGGCATCGGAGCGTGCGACCATCTCGGACTTCCGGTCGTGCATCGAAGAGGTCAGGATCATCTCCTGCACGCCGGAGTGCACGACCTCCCGGTTCATGAGGGCCCGAGGCATGATGCCGATCACTGTGCCACCGCCATCAAGGACGGATTGGGCGAGGCGGCCCATCAGGCCCATGCGGGACCCCCCATAGACGAGGCCGATCTCTCGCTCCACGAGGACGCGCCCGAGCTCCGTGACAGCATCGAGGTAGCGACCTCCCTCGCCCGAGCTCGAACCGCAGAAGACGCAGACGTGCCGGATCGAACGTTCCGGAGTGGAAGGCGCATCGGGCTCACCTCCCGGGCGGTCGGGGTTACTCGTCATGGATTGCGATCGGTCCTTCCACCCCGCTACCGGGGTGCGAGGGGGGTTCTCGATCGAAGACGCGAAGCGGGGCGGGGGCGCGATCATCGATCAGGGCTTCCATGCCCTCGTGGAGTGATTCGAAGGCCTCGGCCGGCTCTTCCGGGGAAGCCACGGTCATGCCAGGCGACGTGGGTGTGTGCCCCGAGAGGTTGGAGGCGGTCCCGGCTGGATCGACGAGCTCCAGGAGAGCCGCCTTCCCGTCCCTGAACGGTCCCAGGGGAATGTGGGTCGAGGGTGCGAATCCAGTGGTCGCATCTCCCGGGTCGTAGGCCATGACGCGGGGTACGCCCGAAGCCAGCTCCTCGACGAGCGCACCCACGAGTGCACCCGCCGTGTCCTCGCGGTGCGCGGTCGGTACGTAGAGCACATCGGGGTCGATCTCTCGCAGAGCAGCTTCGATGAAGCCGCTGGCCTGAGCCTCGAAGGATTCGAGCTGCTCGGGATCGCCATGCCCTACGAAGAAGCGGGCCCCGAGGCGCCTGGCCGAGCTGCGAGCACGTTCCCTGAGGTCAGTCTGCGAAGGTGCCCCAGGGCCCCGCCTGGACAGGATCACGAGCACGATCCGATCACCACGATCCGCGTGACGGAGCAGGACCCCGCCGCATCCGCGTTCGATCTCGGAAGGGCGGAGGCCGATGGCCAGAATACGGAGGGGGACCGAGGCGCCGGACGAGGCCATGAAGAGCGACTTGTCCAGCGCCTCCGATGTGGCCGCCATGGTCCCATCGGTGGGTTCGGGATCGGAGGCGGATGCGGCGAGCCCGGCTCCCGCCACCAGGCGGGCGACCTTGCGAAGGACGTCATCACGGTCAAGGGGCTTTTGGAGGACCTCGTCGGCGCCTCGCGCGAGCGCCGCCTCGGCGTATTCGGGTCCCACGAAGCCCGTTGTGACCAGAATGGGTGTGCGGGGGTGGGAATGCCGGCTTGCCTCGACCACGGAGCTCCCATCGGTTCCTGGAAGATTGAGGTCCGTGATGACCATGCTCCAGCCTCCCTTCTCGGCCATCCGTACTCCGCCGACCCCATCCTGAACGAGGGTCACGCGGTACTCGCCGGTGGCTTCGAGCAGGAAGCGCAAGAGGAAGGCCTGGTCCAGGTCATCCTCGACGAGGAGAATCGGAATTGGTTCCTGTTCGGGGGCTGGATCGTGAGAGGTCATCCGGTGCAGCGTGAGAGGAGCAGCGAGTGTGACCGCATGGAGAGCGCCGGCTCGGGACGTTGGCCCGGCGACGGTCGGCCTCAGTCAATACTCCCCTTCTGCCCCCTTTTCTGCAAGGGCGCGTGAGGCGGGCAACGGGGTGGGCGAAGGAAGCCTCCCGGATTGATCTGGTTCGGGGACCCGGAACCAGACAAGGAGACCCATGCCGAACATGGCGCCCCCTGCCAGGAGGGTCGTTGGACCGTACCCGATCGTCGTGTAGAGCACTCCGGCGAGGGCTGCGCCGGCGGCGAATCCAACCTGGCCCAGTGCGACGGTGAGGCTGAGGAGTGAACCGCGACGCTGCTCGGGGACGAGGGTCGTCAGGAG
This sequence comes from Gemmatimonadota bacterium, assembly GCA_007125125.1. GTDB lineage: Bacteria > Gemmatimonadota > Gemmatimonadetes > Longimicrobiales > Gaopeijiaceae > SLDT01. Next base: position 10,615 of record SLDT01000161.1, read on the forward strand.
GGCACTGAAGGGACCGATCCGCATGGCCACGAGCGCCATGACCAGGAAGAACCATGCAAAGGCGGCCCCGGCACCAGCCACCACGAAGGTGGTCCCCGCCATGACGAAGGCGAGCGCAAGGCACGAGAAGGTGATGATTCCCTTGCGACCGATGCGATCCGAGATCCGACCCGCCTGCGGACCAACGAGGATGTTGGCGACACCGCCAACGAGGAAGAGCAGGGCGATCTGGTTCGCGGTGATGCCGACCTCCCGCTCGAGCCAGGTGGGGAGGTAGACCACGTATAGGGAGACACCGATGAACATGAGGGAGAAGGCGGCCGAGGCCGCGCGAATCTCCGGGCGCGAGAGCATGGCGAGATAGTCGCGGGAGGCCCGCACGAAGGTCACGCGCTGTCGGCTCCTGCGCACCTCCGGCTGGGGTACACGCCAGAAGATCAGCAGGCAGGTGGCAGCCATGGCGATCGCGAAGAGCTGAAACGGGACGCGAAAACCCAGAGAGCCGGCGAGCATGATTCCAAGGGGAATGCCCAGGATCTGACCGGCGGCCGTACCGCTCATGATCCACCCGGTGGCCCACCCCCTGCGATGGTAGGGAAAGTAGTCGCCCACGTACGAAATCGTGGATCCGGACAGGATTCCCCCGGCAACGCCGGTCAGGATACGCACGACGAGGAAGGATGCGTAGCTGTCGACGAAGGAGTGCAGTCCGAGTCCGACCGCCATGAGGCCGCTGCCGACCAGCAGGATCGTCCGACGGCCCAGCCGGTCCGAGAAAGGCCCGGCGACGATGGCGAAGACCCCGACCATGAGCGAGTACACCGAGACCAGCGTCCCGAGAACGGACTCCTTGATGCCCAGTTCGTCGCCCACGAGTGGGAGAATCGGGGCCATGATCATGATCTGACTGCTCGCCGTGAACACGAGGAGCCAGAGAGCAGCGACGATGACCCACGCTGGAGGATCTCCCCGGGCGCCGGCTCCGGTGGAGGCGGGTGCGATCAAGGGTGCTCCGGCTCCCGAGCGATCAGCCAGGGGCTGCGCTGGGCCGTGGGGTAGACGACCGTCTGGACGATGTTCACATGGGGCGGGGCCGAGGCGACGTAGCGGACGATCTCGGCGATGTCCGCAGCCGTGAGGGCTTCGAGTCCCTCGTAGACCCGACGTGCGCGTTCCTCGTCGCCCCGAAAGCGCACGATCGAGAACTCGGTCTCGACGAGGCCGGGGTCTACCGAGGAGACCCGGATCGGAGTGCCGACGAGATCAAGGTTCAGTGCCTCGGTGAGGGCTCGGACGGCGAACTTCGTGGCGTTGTAGACGTTCCCGCCGGGATAGACGATGTGCCCGGCGGTGCTCCCGAGGTTGATGACGTGGCCGCGACCCTGCTCGATCATGTGCGGCAGCAGCACCCGCGTCACATGCAGAAGTCCCTTCACATTCGTGTCGATCATTTCGTCCCAGTCCCGGAACTCGCCCTCGTGAAGAGGCGAGAGCCCGCGGGACAGGCCCGCATTGTTGACCAGCACGTCTGGGATGTGCCCCGAGGCGGCAAGCTGTGCGATCCAATCGATGACGGCCCCGCGATCTCTGACGTCGAGCGTGTGCGAAATGACCTCGGGGGCGCCGAGTTCGAGCAGGCTCGGAGTCAGCGCCTCGAGGCGCTCCCGTCGCCTCGCGGCCAGGACGAGGCGAGCCCCCTCCCGGGCGAAGGCGCGAGCACACGCCTCGCCGATGCCGGCGCTGGCGCCGGTGATGAGAACGATTCGATTCGCGAAGGGGCGGGACGGGGAGCCGGTCATGGCAGGAAGCGGGATGAATGGGCGGTCTGGGGCCGCGAGGCGACCGGGCGCGGCTGCGTCGAACCCGATGGAGGAGGGTTGGTTCCCGGTGCTCTCGAATTCTGGCCCATCTCCTGCATGCACCGGAAGCCTGACGGTGGCGTCCGGCAGACGCGCCGCCGCTGCCACGCAGTCGGTGCCTCCGGCGCTGACCACTTGAACCGGGAGCCCGCGAGAGGGCACTTTGGTTCCCGGCGGTGTAACAGGATTTTCAACCACGGTTGGCCTCGATCCGCGCACGGGGGTCGCAAGACCGTGAACGAACCCAACGAGCAGGAGATGGAGACGATGGCACGAGCACTCTGGCGAAGCGGACGGACAATGAGCGCGCTCGCGCTCACCTTCCTCCTGGCGGTGCCCATCGTGGGGGAGGCGCAGGATCCGCCCGCGGACGATCGACCGGGGGTCGCGGTGCTCCGATTCGAGAACGGGGGCTCCTTCGGACCCGAGCGCGAGGACTTCGGGGCTCTCGAGGTGGGGCTCCAGCAGGTCCTGATCACGGAGCTCACCCAGAACTCCGGTCTCCGGGTCGTCGAGCGGAGCACCCTGAACGAAATCCTTGCCGAACAGGACCTCGCGGTGCGGGGGCACGTGGATCCGCAGACGGCGGCCCGCATCGGGCGGCTGGTTGGAGCGCGGTACACGATCACCGGGCAGTTCATGGACAACTGGGGCGAAATGCGACTCGACGCCCGCATCATCGATGGGGAGACCGGAGAGATTCTGACGGCCCAGCAGGTCATGGACCGCCGCGAACGCCTCTACTCACTCATGGTCGGGCTCGGCGTGCAGCTGACAGAGAACGCGGATCTTCCACCTCTTTCCCTGGAGGTCCGCGAGGCCCGGGAGGCTCGAGAGATTCCGGCCGAAGCTGTGATCCTCTTCTCACGCGCGCAGACGTACGAGGACTTCGGTGACCGCGATCGCGCGATCGAGGCCTACCAGCGCATCGTGAACGAGTTCCCGCAGATGACCGAAGCGCGCGAGGCGCTCGAGCAGATCTCGGGGAACTAGAAGGCTGTTGACGAAGTACAGCGGCCCCCGCGAAGGGGTCTTGCGGTCCTGGTCAAGGCGGAGCGCCGACAGCGATGCCGTAGCATCGGTGAGGCGCTCCAACGCCGATCCAGGGCCGCAACCCCCCATCGCC
>SLDT01000253.1 GCA_007125125.1 Gemmatimonadota bacterium
CAGCATGAACCGTCCGTTCTCCTGCGTCATCATCCCGGCTCGCGTGCCCTCCACGGACACCTGCGCTCCGGCCACCGGCTCCCCGGTCTGGGCATCCACCACCTGACCGGTTACCGTGCCAGCCTGCTGCGCGAAGGCATCACCCACCATCAGGGTGACCGCCATCAACGCAGCCAGGGTTCCTTTCAACATGTGTGATCTCATCGTGATCTCCCGATCCGAGACACGGGCCACAACTGCATATGTCGTAAACCCGCATTCCGGCTCCAGACCTCGTGCCTGGAGCCCTTAAATCGACTTCTCGATTTGGTCTCTATCTCACCTCCTCCGTTTGATCTGTGCGCGCGAGCCTACTGTCGACATGTTGTTGTGCTAACCCGTCAAGTCATGACGTCAGAAAAGACTTTGTCCTTCGGCTAGACGCTCACGGAGCCTGACGAGTCGGCACATCTACCCCGGAACCAATACTTGCCGGATTATGCATTCACGTTTCGGGAAATACCGGATACAAAACGAGTCCGCAAGCCCGAAGCAAACTCGCGCCCTCCTCCCCCAACCCACAAACTATGACACCCGGACCACACACACCCGCCAGCCAGAATTCGTCAGCTACAGCACCCCCACTTTGCGACGGTATCCATCTCTTCCACGCTCGACGAGCTACGCAACTTCCTCTGGCAACGCCCCGTCAGAGGGCCCAGACCTCCCGCCCCCCCACGATCGTGCGCACTGCCCTTCCCTTCAGCCGCCATCCCCCAAAGGGCGTGTTCCGGCTCCGCGAGACAAAGGCCTCCGGATCGACCGTCCACTCGAGCGCCGGATCGATCACCGTGACGTCGGCCGGCCCCCCGACCGCGAGGGTCCCCCCGGGGAGCCCGAAGGCCCGCGCCGGCGCCACGCTCATCCGGTCCACGAGCGTCGCCCAGTCCATGGACCCCTCGTGGACGAAGTGCATCAGGACGAGACCGAGCGCGGTCTCGAGCCCCACGATCCCGAAGGGCGCATCGGCAAAGGCCTGCTCCTTCTCGTCGTAGTGGTGCGGGGCATGGTCCGTCGCCAGGGTGTCGAGCGTCCCGTCCAGGAGCCCCTCCACCACGGCGAGCCGGTCCTCCTCGGTCCGCAGGGGCGGATTCATCTTCGCATCGGTCCGGTACCCCTCGACCGCCTCGTCCGTGAGCAGGAGGTGGTGGGGGCTCGCCTCGGCCGTCACCCGCACCCCGCGCGCCTTCGCCTGCCGGATCGCCTCGACCCCCCGCCGCGTCGAGACGTGCTGCAGATGGATCCGCCCCCCCGTGTGCTCGGCCAGGAGGAGCTCCCGCATGATGTGCACGTCTTCCGAGGCGTTCGGCTTCCCCGGCAGCCCGAGGCGCGCCGAGACGAGCCCCTCGTTCATCACCCCATTGCGCGAGAGTCCGACATCTTCCGGGTGGTCGGCCACCGGCACCCCGAAGGCCTCCGCGTACTCGATCGCCATGCGCATGAGCCCCGAGTCCATGACCGGGTGCCCGTCGTCGGTGATCGCGACCGCCCCGGCCTCGACGAGCTCCCCGATCTCGGTCAGCCGCTCCCCCTTCTGCCCGATCGAGAGCGCGCCCGTCGGATAGACCCGCGCCCCGCCCGCCGCCCGCCCTGCGGCCGCCACGAACCCCACTGTCGCGGGCGAGTCGATCACGGGGTCCGTGTTCGGCATCGCGCACACCGCGGTGAACCCGCCCGCCGCCGCCGCCGCCGCACCCGTCGCGATCGTCTCCTTGTGCTCCCCACCCGGCTCCCGCAGGTGCACGTGGATGTCGATCAGCCCGGGCACGATGACCAGCCCCGTGCAGTCGATGACCCGCGCGCCTTCGGGGGCCTCGAGCCCTTCTTCCAGGCGCGCGACGCGGCCTTCGGCCAGGAGGAGGTCCACCCCGGCATCGATCCCCTGCGCCGGATCCACGACCCGCCCTCCCGCCAGGAGCACTCTCTCGTTGCTCATCCCGCCTCTCCCTGTTTGGCGGCCTCGGCGCGCTCCGGCGTCCCTCCGGCGAGGAGGTAGAGCACCGCCATGCGCACCGCGACCCCGTTCGTGACCTGCTCCAGAATGACGGAGTGCGGCCCGTCGGCCACATCCGAGTCGATCTCCACCCCCCGGTTCATCGGCCCCGGATGCAGGACCAGGATCTCCCGGGGCGCCCGCGCTAGACGTGCACTCGTCACCCCGAAGAACCGGTTGTACTCCCGCAGCGAGGGCACGAAGCCCCCCTTCATCCGCTCGAGCTGGAGCCGAAGCACGTTCAGCACGTCGGCCCACTCGATCGCCTCCTCGACCCGCCGGAACACCCGTACCCCCAGCGCATCGATCCCCGATGGGAGAAGGGTCATCGGCCCGCACACCGCCACCTCGGCCCCGAGCTTCAGGAGCCCGAAGATGTTCGAGCGCGCGACGCGCGAGTGCAGGATGTCGCCCACGATGCACACCTTGAGCCCCGCGATCGTCCCGCGGTGGTCGCGGATCGTCAGCAGGTCGAGGAGCGCCTGGGTCGGATGCTCGTGCGAACCGTCCCCCGCGTTGATCACATTCGAGGGGATCCGCTCGGCAAGGAAGCGCGCCGCCCCCGAAGCCCCGTGCCGCATCACGACCATGTCGATCCGCATCGCCTCGAGGTTGCGCGCCGTGTCGACGAGCGTCTCGCCCTTCTGCACCGACGACCCCGACGAGGCGATGTTCACCGTATCGGCGCTCAGCCGCTTCTCGGCGAACTCGAAGGAGACCCGCGTCCGCGTCGAGGGCTCGAAGAAGAGGTTCACGATCGTCTTCCCGCGCAGCACCGGCACCTTCTTGATGCGCCTCTCCGAGATCTCCTTGAAGGGCTCGGCCGTGTCGAGGATCGCGAGAATCTGCTCGGCCGAGAGCCCCTCGAGCCCGATCAGGTCCTTCCCGAGCGAAATCGCGTCCGGCCGCGTCCCCGCCGCCATCATCGCACACCTCCGAGGGCCTCACGCACCACCAGATCGACTCGGAGTTGCCCGTCCTCTTCCGGAACCCGCACCTCGACGACCTGCTGCTCCGTCACCGTCACGACCCGCCCGACGATGTCGGGCTGGATCGGGAGCTCCCGCCCCCCGCGGTCCACGAGCACGCAGAAGAGGATCCGCGCCGGCCGCCCCCAGTCCATGAGCTCGTTCAGCGCTGCGCGTGCCGTGCGCCCCGTGTAGAGCACGTCGTCCACAAGCACGACCACCCGCCCGTCGATCCCCTCGAGGGGGAGATCCGACTCCCCCACCACCGGCCGCGGCCCCACCTCGGCGAGGTCGTCCCGGTAGAGGGTGATGTCGAGAGTCCCCGCCGCCACCTGTACCCCCTCGTCCCGCTCGATGAAGCCCCGGATACGCTCGGACAACTCCACCCCGCGCCGGTGGATCCCGAGCACCACCAGCCCGCGGGTTCCGTTGTTCTTCTCGACGATCTCCCGCGCCATTCTCGCCAGCGCACGCTCGACCGCCTCCTCGTCCATCAGGCAGACCCGCGACGTTTCGGACATCGGTGCTCCGGGACCAAGGGTTCAAGGGCCGGGGCCTGGCTTCCGGCCCCCTCGGCTCCGGCGTCCCCACCCCACCCGGAAACCGCCGCAACCGGCTCAACTCTATCGGAAGGGGGCAGGGGGGTCAACGCACCCCGGCCCCGCCCCGGCGTACCCCGCCCCGCAGAACTTGCGCGAACGTCGCGGAAGGGTATTCTTCCGGCGGCCCGAGCCCGGCGATCCCCGCCGGCGGCGCCCTCCGAAGAAGCTCGCGGGACG
>SLDT01000077.1 GCA_007125125.1 Gemmatimonadota bacterium
AACCCGCCACCCCGAACCCGCGACCCCAATCCTCGACCCCGAACCCGCGATCCGCCGCCCTCAGCCCGCCGCCCTCAGCCCTCGGCCCGACCCACACCGCGCCTACCAGTTCACAATGATTGTGCTACGGCTGGCATTACTGCACAATTATTGTGCATCGCCCCACCCCAAGGAGCCCTCGAGGGGGACGGAACCGAGGGTGCACCGCGCCGAGGAGTCATGCAGGCGCACACCCGACCGGAGCGCGCCCGGCTCGAGTGCGGCCCAGAAGGCTGTTGAAGAAGCAGAGCAGACGGCAGCAGCGGCTGGCGGGAGCGAGGCAGCCGGCTCGGGCAAGGTGGGCGAAAAACTACCTCACAGCCGGTAGTTGGGCGCCTCGCGGGTGATCGTCACGTCGTGGGGGTGCGACTCCCGCAACCCTCCGGGGGTGACACGGCAGAAGCGCGCCTTCGACCGAAGCTCCACCAGGGTTGCCGCTCCGCAGTAACCCATCCCGCTCTGCAGCCCACCCACGAGCTGGAACACGGTATCGGAGACCGCCCCCTTGTAGGGCACCCGCGCCTCGATCCCCTCGGGGACGAGCTTGCGGAGGTCGGTCTGCCCCTCCTGGAAGTAGCGGTCCGCGGAGCCTTCTTCCATTGCGCTGAGCGACCCCATCCCGCGAACGAGCTTGTAGCGGCGCCCCTCGAGCAGGAAGCTCTCCCCCGGCGACTCGTCCGTCCCGGCGAACATCGAGCCCATCATCACGCAGCTCGCCCCCGCCGCGAGTGCCTTCACGATGTCGCCCGAGAAGCGGATCCCGCCATCGGCAATCACCGGGACCTCCCCGTCGACGCCGGCCACCGCCTCCATCACCGCGGTGAGCTGCGGGACCCCGACTCCGGTCACCACGCGCGTCGTGCAGATCGAACCCGGGCCGACCCCGACCTTCACCGCATCCACACCCCGGTCGACCAGCGCCCGCGCGCCATCGGCGGTCGCCACGTTCCCGGCCACGAGCTGCAGCTCGGGGAAGGCTTCCCGGGCACGCGCCACGGCCCGAAGCACCCCCTCCGAGTGACCATGGGCGGTGTCGACCACGACGAGGTCCACCCCGGCCTCCACGAGGGCCCGCACACGGTCGAGATCGGCGTGGGAGGCGCCCACGGCCGCCCCCACCCGGAGACGCCCCCGCTCGTCCTTCGAGGCGTTCGGGAACTGCCGCCGCTTCACGATGTCCTTCACCGTGATCAGCCCAGCGAGCGTCCCGTCGGCATGCACGACCGGAAGCTTTTCGATCCGGTGCCGGTGCAGGATCGCCTCGGCCTCCTCCAGCGTCGTCCCCACTCCGGTCGTCACGAGGTCGTCGCTCGTCATGACCTCGTGCACGGGCCGATCCAGCTCCCGCTCGAACTGGAGGTCCCGATTCGTCACGATTCCCCGCAGAGCGCCTCCCGGCTCCACGATCGGCACTCCGGAAATCGAGAACCGCGCCATCAGATCGTGCGCGTCTCGAAGCGTGGCCGAGGTAGGAAGGGTGATCGGGTTCTCGATCATCCCGCTCTCGGAGCGCTTCACGCGGTCGACCTCCGCCGCCTGCCGGTCGATCGGCATGTTCTTGTGGATCACCCCGAGCCCCCCTTCACGCGCGAGCGCGATGGCCATGCGCGACTCGGTCACCGTGTCCATCGCCGCACTGACCAGCGGGATCGAGATCTCGATGGCCCGCGTGAGCCGGGTCCGGACATCCGTGTCCTTCGGGTGCACCTCGGAGTGGCCTGGAAGCAGGAGGACGTCGTCGAAGGTCAGCGCTTCGCCGATGATCTCGGCGCCGCGACGTGGGCTGTCGGCCATGGGGGCCCCCGGTCGGGTCTATGAAGGTGAAACGACGCGCGCCCGCCGGCTCATCCCCTCGCAAGGGGACAGGTCCGGCGGGCGCGTGTCGAGGCGGGTCGAGCTCGTGGCTCCTCTTTCCATGGGACAGCTTAGAACCGGGCAGGAGGGGGTGTCAACCCTCACCCCCGCCGCGCCCTTCTGCATCGGGGTCACGCGACGCTTCGGGCCGCCGCTCTGCCGGAGGCTGCATGTCTTCGAGGAGTTGGCGCCCGGCCTCCGAGACCGAGCTCAGCACCCGATCCGCCGCGGAGATGAGCTGGAAGGCCTCCCTCAGGTTCGACGGGTTCACCGTTCGACGGCGCAGGCCATCTTCCAGCCGCTCGGCGAAGCGCTGGAGCCCCGTGGCATCCGTGACCTCGCCGGACGCGTAGCGGGACTCGAGGAACTCGATGTAGTCCAGCACCTGGTAGAGTTGTGCCTCCGGAAGGGTGTCGAGCCTCCGCAGGATCCTGCGTCTCAGTGCATCGTGCATTGGTGTTGCCATCCGGGCTGAAGAAGGGGGGGGACTATGCTCACTGCCCGCCCTCGGACATCTTGTTCCGTGTGCACGGCCGCCCGTCGAAGGCGGCAGGACCCGACCGTCGAACCCTGGACCCAGTCGCCATGCCCCTTTACCCGCTCCGGGAGGTTCCCCTCCCCGACGAAACCGCAGCCGCCTATGACCACTGGCTCGAGGCGATCGACGCCGAACTGGACCGGGAGGACTGCGACCGAAACGAGCTCTGTCGAAGGATCCTCACCGACATCTACTACCCCGATCTGGCCTCCCGGGACCCCGACACGCTGGCTCCCTCGACGCGGGTCGCCCTCCTCCAGATGGATCCGCGCAATGTCACCCTCGAGCCCGAGTACTACCAGGAGATCGACCGCGACCGTTACGCGCGGGTCAAGCCACTCCTCTGGCTCTGGGAGAATTTCGACAAGAGCCCGCTCGGCGAGAACGTCCACCTGGGTGTCCGCTTCCGCCGAATCCTCGCGCGCCGCATCTTCCGGCGTTGTGGCCGAAACTTCAAGGCCTTCCACTTCGTGAAGTTCTCCTTCGGGTACAACCTCGAGGTCGGGGACGATGTCGTCGTGCACCGGCACGTACTGCTCGACGACCGCGGCGGCATCTCGATCGGAAACCGCGTCTCCATCTCCGACTTCGCGAACGTCTACTCGCACACCCACGACGTTGTCGACCCCAACCTCGTGTCGACCCCCGCGACGCGGATCGAGGATGGCGTTCGCATCACCTACCACGCCACGGTCCTTGCCGGCGTCCAGCTCTCGACGGACTCGATGGTGGGCGCCATGGCCCTCGCCACCCGCGACACCGAGCCCTCGACCGTCCACGTCGGGATCCCGGCCCGACCCGTTCGGAGAAAGCCGGACGACCGGGCACCCGCACCCGCGCCCCCCGATCCGCTCTCGTGACGATGGGGCGGCGCTCCCCGCTCGTCGTCCCTCCCACATGCCGGTACCCCCTCAGCCGTCGCCAGACTCCTCGTAGCGAGCCTTGAGGCGCGCCACGACCTCCGGATCGGCGAGCGTCGTCGTGTCACCGAGCGCCTTGCCCTCGGCGATGTCGCGCAGGAGCCGTCGCATGATCTTCCCGGAGCGCGTCTTCGGCAGGTCGGCCGAGAAGAGCACATCGTCCGGGCGCGCGATCGGCCCGATCACCTTCGCCACGTGCTGGCGCAGCTCCTGGACGAGCTCCGCCGAAGGCTCGCTCCCCTCCTTCAGGGTCACGAAGGCGGCAATGGCCTCTCCCTTCACGTCATGCCGCCGCCCCACGACCGCCGATTCCGCCACCGCCGGATGGTCCACGAGGGCGCTCTCGACCTCCATCGTCCCGATCCGGTGCCCCGCCACATTGAGCACGTCGTCGACCCGCCCGAGCACCCACACGTAGCCCCCCTCGCTCACCTTTGCCCCGTCGCCCGGGAAGTAGTACCCCTGCTCGGACCACTTCGACCAGTACGTCTCCCGGAACCGCTCCTCGTCGCCCCAGATCCCCCGCAGCATCGAGGGCCAGGGCCGGGTGATCGCGAGGTACCCCGCCCCCACCTCCTGGCCCTCGTCGTTCAGCACCGCTGCAGAGATTCCGGGGAAGGGATGCGTGGCGCTCCCCGGGATCGTCTCCGTGGCTCCCGGCAGGGGGGTGATCATGATCCCTCCCGTCTCCGTCTGCCACCAGGTGTCCACGATCGGGCAACGCCCCCCGCCGATCTCCTCGTGGTACCACATCCAGGCCTCCGGGTTGATCGGCTCCCCCACCGTCCCGAGGAGCCGAAGCCGACTCAGGTCATGCCGCTCCGGCCAGCTCTCGCCCCACTTCATGAAGGCCCGGATCGCCGTCGGCGCCGTGTAGAAGACCGTCACCCCGTAGCGCTCGCAGATCGCCCAGAAGCGCCCCCGGTCGGGAAAGTCCGGGGCCCCCTCGTACATGAGCACCGTCGCCCCGTTCGAGAGCGGCCCGTACACGATGTAGGAGTGGCCGGTGATCCACCCCACGTCGGCCGTGCACCAGTAGACATCCTCTTCGCGCAGGTCGAAGACCCACCGCGTCGTCGCCGTCACCTGCGTCAGGTAGCCCCCCGTCGAGTGCACCACCCCCTTCGGCTTCCCCGTCGTTCCCGAGGTGTAGAGAATGAAGAGGGTGTCCTCGGCCTCCATCGACTCCGCCGGGCACTCCGCCGGCTGGTCCTCGATCAGCTCGTGGTACCAGATGTCGCGCCCCCGCTCGAGCTTCGTGCCCGTCGTGCGCGAGATGTTCCACCCGCGCGCCACCACGACGCAGTGCTCGATCGTCGGGCAGGCCTCGAGCGCCTCGTCGGCGTTCCGCTTCAGGGGCACCACGCTCCCCCGCCGGTACCCCCCGTCGGCCGTGATCAGGACCTTCGCCTCCGCATCGTTGATCCGGTCCGCGAGCGAACCGGGCGAGAACCCCCCGAAGACCACGGAGTGAATCGCCCCGATCCGCGCACAGGCCAGCATCGCAATCGCAGCCTCCGGCACCATCGGGAGGTAGATCGCCACCCGGTCCCCCTTCCCCACCCCGAGGCTCCGTAGCCCGTTCGCGAAGCGTCCCGTCTCCCGTTGCAGGTCCCAGTACGTGTAGGTCCGCCGATCGCCCGGCTCCCCCTCCCAGATCAGCGCCGCCTTGTTGCGCCGCGCCCCCTCGAGGTGCCGGTCGAGGCAGTTCCAGGCCACATTCAGCCGACCCCCCTCGAACCAGCGCGCCTTCGGGGGCTCCCACGACAGCACGGACTCCCAGGGCTCGAACCACTCCAGCTCCCGCGCCCAGCGCTCCCAGAAGGCCTGCGGATCGCGCTCAGCCTCCTCGTAGATCTCCCGGTCCGAGACCTGCGCCGTCGCCCGGAAGGCCTCCGGCGGAGGAAAGCGCCGGTCTTCTCTCAGAAGGTCGTCCAGTTCATGGGAAGAAGGCATGCCGGGCTCTCCATCGCTCAGGGTCAGGGGTATGGGTCCTCGCTCGGCCGGAGATCGTAGGCATCCCGGGAGCCGTGGGCAAGTCGCGGGCCCCGCGGGGGCCTACTCCGTCACATCGGGCAGGAGCCCCGCGACCTCCGGACGCTCCAGGAGTCGTTCAAAGGCTTCGACCACCGCCGTGGCCAGGCTGCTCACCCCGGACTCTCCCGCCCGGATCGCACCCTGGGGAAGCTGCAGCTTGATTCGGAGCTGGATCCGCGCCGCATCGACCGGGTCCCTCGGGTCGCGCAGGGCGAGGCGGAGGGCCACGGGTGTCAGGGGCCCCGGAGGAAGGGTCTCTGCCGCTGCACGGGACACGGACCCGAGGAGCGCCGGCACCGCCCCGCCCCGGCCCATCGGGGGTCCATCCACCACGAGGGAGAGGTTGCCCCGCAGCCCTGCGGAGGTCTCGTCCAGAAAGCCTTCCACACTCACGGCCTCGGGGAGATCGACGCGGTGGAAGAAGAGGTAGGCCGAGCGGGTCGACTCACCCTCCCACGCCCCGTCGAACTCCGTGCTCGTCGTCTTCTGGAGCCCCGAGAGGAGCCACCCCGCGCCCATCACCCCCTCGCGCACGGACTCGATCAGGGGTTCGAGCGTGAGGATTTCGGAGCCGGGCAGGCGGTTCATGGCAGGCGCTCCGCCAGCATGCCGGAGTACGCACTGAAGGCGGGTGAACTTGACACCCCTTCGAGCGGGATTCTACGTTTATTGAGAATCATTCTTCCTACTTCCGGTGGACTCGTGAGTGACATGTCCGAGCGGCAGCGACCCAGCGACCAGATTCTGCGCCTGGCCTTGGAATCGAATGGCCAGCGCTTCACGGAGCAGCGTGCGGCCGTGTTTCGCTTCCTGGCCTCCACCGACATGCACCCTACCGCCGACGAGGTGTTCCTCGCCGTGCGCGAAGAGGTCCCCGTGATTTCGCTGGCGACCGTCTACAAGTCGCTCGAGACTCTCGTGGGATGCGGGCTCGCGATGAAGCTCACGTACGGTGACGGTTCGGCACGTTACGACGGTCGCACCGACCCTCACCACCACGCTCGCTGCCTCACCTGTTCGAAGGTCTTCGATGTTCCCGGGCATCCCGGTCCGGCCCCTCCCTCCGCGGTCGACGAGGCCCCCGACGGGTTCCGGGTGACCGGGTACCGCCTGGAGGTCACGGGGTACTGCGCCGACTGCCGGCCCGAGGCTGCCGCTCGCGCCTGAGCGCGTCTCCTTTCATGGCGCCCTCCCTCCCAGCGGCCTTCCGGGGGAAGCGCATCTCGGGCCCCGCCGCCGCCGAGGCGGCCTCCCGGGTCGCCGGTCCCTTCAGCGCCGCCCCGGCGCACTTCGTCGAGCCGGTCGACCAGGACGACCTTGCTCTGCTCGTGCGGTGGGCCGCCGACGAAGACGTGCCACTGGTTCCGCGCGGGGGCGGGACAGGCATGCCCGGGGGGAACCTCGGCCCCGGGGTGGTCCTCGCCCTCGACGCAGGCTTTCGAGGCATCGAGGCAGTCGCAGGCGAGCCCGGCACCTTCCGGGTGGGGGCGGGGATTCGGGGAATGGAGCTCGAGGCGGCGGCCGAGAAGGGCGGACGCACCTTTCCGCCCATGCCCTCGTCCGGTGCGTGGGCCACTCTCGGAGGGATGGTGGCGAACAACGCTGCCGGGGCCCGGAGCTTCGGCCATGGGCCGGTGGCGCACTGGGTCCGGGCTGTCGCGGGAGTCGATGCCGCCGGGGAACGGTTCGAGCTGCGAGGAAGTGGCGACGAGGCATGGGCCGGTGGCGGGTCTGCCCTCCTCGGGGCGGCGTTGACACGGGCCGAGGGCGCCGGACTCGACGGGTGGCCCCGGCTCCGGAAGAACAGTTCGGGCTACGGCTTCGATCGCCTCGCGGCGACGAGGGAGCCCGCGCAGCTCCTCGTCGGGAGCGAGGGAACGCTTGCCCTGATCACGGAGATCGAGCTCGCCACGGCGCCCGCCCCCGTTGCACGTGGAGTGGCGGTGCTTCCCGTGCCGGACGGGGCTGCCCTCGCCGAAGTGGCGCAGGGGGCCTCCGGAATCGGCCAGCGCGTCGCTGCCTGCGAGTTTCTCGGGCGGCGCTTCCTCGAGCTCGCCCGCCTGCGGGATGATCCCGTCGTGGGAGCACTCGTGCCCGGGGCCCATGCCCTCGTGCTCCTGGAGGTCGAGGGAGGAGACCCCGCGGAGGTCGAGGCAAGCCTCGAGGCCTGCCTCGACCTCGGGGCCGCGCGCTCCGGGGGGGCCGGCCCGGGCGGACTCGCAAGCGCCGACCCGGCGACCGCCGACCGGCTCTGGGCGCTGAGAAGGGCCGCGAGCCCAATCATCGCGCGGGAGGCGGGACGGGGCCGGATCTCGACCCAGTTCATCGAGGACTGCGTGGTCCCCGTCGGGGAACTCGGGGTCTATCTCGCGGGCCTCGAGGAGATCCTCGGACGACCGGACGGTTTCGACGCGGTGATCTTCGGCCATGCCGGAGATGGGAACGTGCACGTGAATCCCCTCGTCGAGGTGGGACGCCCCGACTGGCAGACTCGGGTGCGAAGGGTTCTCGACGAGGTCGTCGAACTCGTCTGCGGGCTCGGCGGGACGCTTGCGGGAGAGCATGGTGACGGTCGGCTCCGGGCGCCCTTCCTCCCGCGGGTCTGGGGGAACGCACGAGCGGCCGAGTTCGAGGCGGTGAAGGCGGCCGCCGACCCCTCCGGCATCCTGAACCCCGGGGTCGTCGTGCCCCTGCCCGGGCAGGATCCCCTCGAGGGCTTGACCCCACGCCCTCGTCGCATGCCGGGGGGTGGCGGGAACGGGACACGGCACGCAGGTTATCAGCCGTCATGATCCACGATCCCTCGAAGCCTGTCGGGGCCGAGGGCCGCCTCTCGCGCAGCCGGCCCCCTTCGCCACGGACCGCCCTTCCTCTGCTCGCCATTGTGGCGTTGCTTCTGGCGACCCCTGTGCGTGGAGGGGTCGAGCCCCCGCCAACAGCGGGTGTCGACCCTTCGTCTCCTGTGCAGCAGAGCACGGCGGTAGCGGCGGCGACCGAACCGGATGAAGCCCTCGCCCTGATTCGGGGCGAAATCACGCGTCTCCTCTCGACGGGGGCCGGACGCTCGGGGAACTGGGGGGTTCTCGCGGTCTCGCTCGACCGTGGAGACACGCTCTTCGCGCTGGGGGCCCAGGAGCCACTGGCTCCGGCCTCGAACCTGAAGCTGTTCACGACGGCCGGGGCCCTGCACCACTTCGGGCCGGACTACCGCTTCCAGACCTTTCTCCTCGCCGACGGCAAGGTGCAAGACGGGGTGCTCGAGGGCGACCTGATCCTCTACGGCACGGGCGACCCCTCGATTTCGGGTCGCCTCCTGCGTTCGGAAGAGGAGCCGTTCAGGGCCTTCGCGCAGGCCCTTCGTGACCGGGGCGTGCACACGGTGCGGGGGGACGTGCTCGCAGACGGGAGCTTTTTCTCCGGTCCGCGTCGGCGGCCCTCCTGGAACCCGCGCGACCTGAACGACTGGTTTGCGGCGCCGGTCTCGGCGATCGCCTTCAACGAGAACATGGTGACGCTCCAGGTCGGAGCGGGGGCGCCAGGGGAGGCGCCTCGTGTGCGGTGGGAGCCGGAGGGGGCGCTCCTGCCGGTCGAGAACCGAGCGAGGACGGTCGCGGGAGCCCCGGGCCAGGGACTGATCGTGGTCCGGGACGACCCGGACGACCCGATCGAGCTGCGTGGCCAGATCGGAGCACGCCAGGTCGACGTGCGGCGCCGACTGACCGTGAGCGAGCCGGAACTCTTCGCCGCAGCGGTCCTTGCCCGGGTGTTGCAGGACGAGGGGATCCGCGTGACCGGAGTGCCCGGTCATGTCCTCGACCGTGAAGCCTCGCGGGTCACGGGCCGGACGATCGTGGCGCCGGGCCTCGCGGGTGCCGAGGGGCCCGGTCCCTGGACGGTGGCCGTGCACCGCTCCCCGCCGATGAGCCGGCTACTCGGGGTGGTGAACCGGGTGAGCCACAACCTCTTCTCGGATCAGATCCTCCTCGCGATGGGGCGGCAGGTCGAGGGAGAGGGATCGTTCGATGCGGGAGGCCGGGTGCTCACCCGGTACCTCGTGGAAGTTGCGGGGATTCCCGCCGAAGGACTCCACATCGAGGACGGATCGGGCCTCTCGCGGCTGAACCGCGCCCCCCCGGCCGCCTTCGTGACCCTGCTCGCGCACATGTCGGCAGGAGAGAACGCCGAAACGTTCTGGGCCTCGCTTCCCGAGGCAGGCAATCAGCGGGAGCTTCGAAGGATGTACAGGTCGCCCGCGGCGGGCAACCTTCGTGCAAAGACCGGAACGATCAGCCGGGTGTCGGCGCTCTCGGGGATCGTCAGGGGGACGAACGGGGAGCCGATCCTCTTCAGCATCATCGCGAACAACGTCCCCTCGACCTGGGCCGCGAAAGACCTGGAAGACCGGATCGGCATCCGTCTCGCCAGCTTCGATCGGGCACCCCTCCTCGTCGGGGACCAGGACGAGGACTAGTCCTCGGCGAGTTCCGGAAGGGGCGCTGGAGCGCGGCGGCCGCGTGCGGAACGAAGTCGCCGACGGAGTTCGACACCGGACATGGTCTCGAGGGTGCGGCGAGCCGTCTTCTCGGTGTTCCAGCGAACGTCGGTGAGTTCGACCAGAGCCTCTTCATCGGCGGGATCCGCATCGTCCGGGCGCAGGACGAGCCAGTAGCGCCCCTTGTAGTCCAGGGTCCACTCCCCCGCGACCTCCGCAATCCAGTGCCGCCCTCTCTCGTCCTCGAAACGCTTCATCTCGCTCCTCTGGGTTACCGGTACGTTCGGTAAGAAGATAGCGGGAGGGGGACGGGGGTCCAGCCCCACTGGACGGCGAATGCGTTCCGGATATCTTCCGAGGTTTCGATCCTCTCACCACCGGCTTACTCCTCTGGCCCCGCGCACTCCCTCCTCACCCGGACCCGATCGCCTGACGGACGGGGGCCTCGTGGTTCTCACCCTGATCTGGGGGGCGAACTTCGCCGTCGTGAAGTGGGGACTCGACTATCTCAGCCCCCTCGCCTTCAATGCGCTGCGCTTCCCCATCGGGTGCGTGGTCCTCGCCGGGGCGGCGCTCCTGATCGGTCCCCTTCCCCGTCCCCGTCGGAGCGACCTGCCACGTCTGATCGCCCTCGGCCTCCTCGGCAACGGGATCTATCAGCTCCTCTTCATCTATGGCCTCGACCTCACGAGGGCCGGAAACGCTTCCCTCCTCCTGGCCACGATCCCGATCTGGGCCCTCCTCTTCTCGGTCGTCGCCCGCGAGGGCACCCTCGACGGGAAGGTCTTTACGGGGATTGGAGCGACCTTCACCGGCATGGTCCTCGTGGTCCTTGGGGGCGCACAGGAAGTCGCCCTCGGCGGCGGCTCCATGCTCGGCGATGCACTCATGGTCCTCGCTGCCATGAGCTGGGCTGCTTACACCGTCGGCTCCCGTGGTCTCATCCTCCGCTACGGATCGATCCCGGTGACCGCCTGGACCCTCTGGATCGGTGCGGTCGTGCTCATCGTGGTCGGCATCCCCGACCTCTTCAGGACGGACTGGTCGGCTGTCCCCCCCGGTGCGTGGGCGAGCGTCGCCTTCGCGGGCTTCCTGGCCCTGGGCCTCGCCTACCTCATCTGGTATCGTGCCGTGCTTCAGCTGGGCAGTGCCCGCACGGCGGCCTACTCGAACCTCATCCCCGTCGTGGCCCTCGCGATCGCCTGGCCCATGCTCGGAGAAGTGCCCACTCCCCTTCAGCTCGCGGGCGCATGCGTCATCCTCGGAGGCATCGTCCTCGTGAGGCGAAGCGCACGGCGAGCCCCCGCCCCCCGGGTCCCCTCCGGATTTCCCGTGCGTGACGCATCCCTCGGCGAACCCGCTACCGAATCCGCTCGAACTCGAGAAGGTCGAGAACAGGATTCCCGGTGAAGGCGGCATCGGCCCGGCGGAGACGGCCGATGATCGCAAGGCTCTCGAGGGGCACGAGGCGCTCGAACTCCCCGATCCGATCCGGAGGCAGCGCGACATAGACGAAGGTTCGATCGGGAGTACGCGTCCGCATGAGCAGAAAGGGCTCGCCCTCACGGAAGTCCGTTCGCACTGCCTCCGCACGCTCGAGCGAGATGAACTGAAGCTCGAGACGGAGCCGGCGCCCGATGAAACGGTCCGGATCGGCCCTCAGCTCCGGAATCGTCAGTTCGGCAAGTGGTCCACCGGCATCCTCCGCACGATCGGCATCCGGCGCCCAGATCCATCCATCGAGCCGCACCCGAGCCCAGTCTCCCTGGCGCGCGATGACCTCCAGGTCCGTCCCGGGCCGGGCTCGTGCAATGGAGTCTCCGTTCGGTGCCGCGAAGACCCAGAGCCCGGCCGCCCCGGCCGAGAGCCAACCCTCGTCCGCAGCGCGAGCTTCGGCGCGAGGCACGACCTCCACCGAGGTCTCCGGCCGGCCGACCGACGGCAGCGCATCACCCCGAAGCTCGATCGAGGGTGTCCAGATCCAGGCCGTTCGACGCACCCGCACCCACCCGGGCACTCGCTCGACCTCCTGCAATCGGGCTCCCCTCACGAGCTGCCCGGCGACCCGGCCTCCGGGCTCATCCCGGATGTTCTCGCCTCCCGCCTCCGAGATCACCAGATCGAAGCCCTCGGTTCGATCGATGAGCATCGACCGCTCCCAGACGAAGCCCTCGAGGGTCACCTCGCTCCAGTTCCCCTCGTTCGAGAGCACGACAAGTTCGGTCCCGGCCGAGAGTTGCCCGATGATCGTGCCATTCGGCTCCGCGCGGAAGTTCTCGTCGCTCGTAACCCGTGCGGTCGTCTGCGCGGTGACCCTGTCCGTGATCCCGAACCCGAGGAGGAGGGTCAGGGTGAGGACAAGGCGGGGGACCGGCATGAGGCGGAACAGGAAGCGGGAAAGATGGACCATGACTGAAACGAAGTGGGCCGGAGGGTGTTTCAGGGAAAAGGCGCAGGCATCCGCAGTGCGTTCCCGAAATCTGTCGGGGCGTCGGAGTTGCGTCAAACGAGGGGCCTTGATCCTCCTCGCCGGTTGCCGGTAGCTTGCAGGGCTTGTCCGGCAGGTGTCAGGCAGGGGGAGGGCTCCGCGAAGCTGTCTTTCCTCAGGCTGGCTCCCAATGTTCCACCCGAGACCCATCGCGCCCATGCGCCCCAGTTCGATTCTGCGCAGCCTCGTCCTTCTTCCCCTCTTCGCCGCGCTTCTGGCCCTCGTGCCCGAGGAGAGTGAGTCCCAGACGATTCCCTCGCCCTACCGCTTCATCGAGGAGCAGCACGACTTCGGGTTCTTCGTGAGCTATCTCTCCGAGAATCGGGGCATGGTGAGTGCCGCGCCCGGCGGGGGCGCTCTCTACGGGGCGCGCTTCGGAACACAGCTTGGGAGCGGGGTCTTCGCCTTCGACGGGACGACATGGCTCCTTCCCACGAAGCGGATTGTCTGGGATCCCTCCGACCCGACCGAGGGACTCGTGAATCTGGGCGAAACGACCTCGCTCGTGGCCGGACTCGACGCACGGCTTCGCTTCAATCTGGCAGGTCCGCGCACATGGAACGGGCTCTCTCCCTTTGTCCTCATGGGCGCGGGACTCACCGGCGACCTGAGTCCCCGCTCCGACCTCGAGGAGGTACTCCTGAGCGAGGAGCGCTTCAGCTTCGGCCCCTCCGCCCTCGGTCTCGTCGGAGGAGGGACACACTTCGTCCGGGGTGAGCGCCTCACCCTCCGCCTCGACAGCGTGCTCCACATCTGGAAGGCGGGGATCCCGCGACCCTTCCAGGTCTTCAGCGAGGAGTTCGGCGCCGAGGTGCCGGAAGACGAGTGGCTTGGCGTATGGTCGATCGGTCTCGGCGCGTCCTTCCGATTCTGAGGGAAGGCCGCAGAGCCCTCCTCCTCGCAGGCGCAGCCCTCCTCCTCGCAGGCTGCGCCCTCCCTCGATGGCCCGCCGAGGGTGTTGTGACGTCGCCCTTCGGCATGCGCTTCGCGGGGGTCGTTCCTCACACCCACCGGGGCATCGACCTGGCGATGCCGATCGGAACCCCGGTGCGGGCGATGACCGGGGGACGGGTGCGCTTCGCGGGCGAGATGCGGGGGTACGGCAAGGTGATCTGGATGGACCACCGCCGCGGCATCCTCTCCGTCTACGCACACCTCGACGAGATTCTCGTCGCGACGGGGCAGGAGGTCGAACACCGGCA
>SLDT01000246.1 GCA_007125125.1 Gemmatimonadota bacterium
CCCCCCATTCTGACCCTCACACCCCGACGACAACGCTTGAAGGAGATTCCTCGATGCGCCGATCTGCCCTCGCCCTCGGGCTCGCGCTCCTCATCGCGGCCCCCGCCGCTCCGGAGGTGCAGGCCCAGGCTGCCTACGACCTGATCATCCGTGGTGGCCAGGTCCTCGACGGGACCGGGAACCCCTGGTTCAATGCCGACGTCGGCGTGCGCGACGGCCGCATCGCGACGGTGGGCGACCTCACGGGCGCCACCGCCACTCGCGAACTCGACGCCCGCGGCCTCACCGTCGCACCGGGCTTTATCGACATTCACTCCCACGCAACCTTCACGGGGACCAACGACTGGCAGCGCGCCGCCCCGAGCCTCGTGGCCCAGGGCATCACGACGGTCGTGATCAACCAGGACGGCCGCTCCCCCTGGCCGATCCGCGACCAGATCGAGACGATGCGGGAGCGGGGCCATGGCCCGAACGTGGTCGCCCTCATCGGCCACGGGCAGGTCCGCGACCTCGCGATGGAGGGCGATGTCCAGCGCACGATGACCCCCGCCGAGATCGAGCGGCTCCGCACCCTCGTCCGCGAAGGGATGGCCGACGGTGCCTGGGGCTTCTCGGCCGCGACCGAGTACAACCCCGGCCGCTGGTCCGACACCGATGAACTCGTCGCCGTCGCCGAAGAGGTCCGCCCCGGCGGAGGCGTCTTCGTGCACCACCAGCGCAGTGAGGGCTCCGACCCGATGTGGTACTGGCCGAGCCGCGACGAGCCCGGCCCCCCGAACCTCATCGACGCCGTGCTCGAGACGATCGAGGTCGCCGAGCGCACCGGCACCCCCACCGTCGCCTCGCACCTCAAGGCCAAGGGTGCCCACTACTGGGGTACGAGCCACACCGTCATCCGCCTCATCAACGAGGCCCGCGACCGCGGCGTCCCGATCTACGGGGACCAGTACTACTACGAGACCACCGGGAGTGACGGCAACACCGTGCTCATCCCCGCCTGGGCCGTCACCGCCGGCCGCCGCCTTCTCTCGGAGGAAGGCACCGAGGGCAACCCCACCCCCGCGGACGCCATCGCGCGCCTCCTCGAGGACGAGGCAGGCGCACGCGACCTCCGGCGCGACGTCGCACACGAGATCCGTCGTCGCGGCGGGCCCGATCGCCTCTTCATCCTCGCCCACCCGGACGAGGAACTCGTCGGGCTCACCCTCGCCGAGCTGATCGAACGCTGGGAGCTGTCACCCGTCGACGCTGCCTTCCGCCTCCAGCTCGAGGGCGACCGGTCGTCGCGCGGAGGCGCCCGCATGCGCGGCTACTCCCTGAGCGAGGTCGACATCATCGCCTACACCCCGCACGACTGGATGCTCACCGCCTCCGACGCCGGGATCGGCACCGGCTCCGGCGGGCTCGTGCACCCCCGCTTCTACGGCACCTTCCCGCGCCGGATCGCCCGCTACGCCCGCGACCTCGAGCTCACGAGCATCGGCCACGCGGTGCGGAGCGCCAGCTCGCTTCCCGCGCAGGTCCTCGGGATGCGCGACCGCGGGCTCGTCCGCGAGGGGTTCCACGCCGACCTCGTCCTCTTCAGCGTGGAGGAGATCCAGGACCGCGCCACCCTCTTCGAGCCCCACCAGTTCCCCGACGGGATTCCCTACGTCCTCGTCGGGGGCACCTTCGTCGTGGACGGAGGAGAGGTCACCGGCGCCCTCCCCGGCCGCGTCCTGACACCCGCGGAGGACCGATGAGCCCCGGGCGGCGGGACCGCATGGGCCTCGGAGGGCGAGGCGGAGCGGAGGCGGGTCCGCGGGGCGGCATGCCGTCACTCGCGGCACGGGCGGGCACGGGACGGACCACGGGACGAGGCACGCCGGCGCGCGCGGCACGGGCGGGCACACGCGCGGGCACCACCGCCCTCGCCCTCCTCCTCACGCTCACCCTCATCGGCTGCGACGCGATCGCCGCCCCGGGGACGGGCGACCCCCTCCGCACCGACCTCGTCTCGGCCGACGGCCAGGTCTCCTGGGACCGCTACCACACGAACGCCGAGACGATCGAGATCATGCGCGCCTTCGAGGCCCTCCACCCCGGCCTGGCGCGCACCTTTTCGATCGGGGAGAGCATCTGGGGCCAGGAGCTCCTCGTCATCGAGATCACAAACCGCGAGACGGGCCCGGCGTCCGAGAAGCCGGCCCTCTACCTCGACGGGGGCATCCACTCCCAGGAGCTCACCTCCTCCGAGGTCGCCCTCTACGTCATGGCGCACCTCCTGAACGGGTACGGGAACGACCCACAGGTGACCGAGCTCCTCGACACCAGGGCCTTCTACATCCGGCCGAAGTTCAACCCGGACGGCTCGGACCTCGTGCTCCTCGAGGACCAGTGGCTCCGCAGCACCCCGCGCCCGGTCGACACGAATGGCGACGGGATCCCCGACTCCGACCCCCCCGAGGACCTCGACGGGGACGGCCGGATTCTCCAGATGCTCATCCCCGACCCCGAGGGCAACCGGGTGCGGGATGCGGACGACCCGCGGATCGTGCGCGCGCGCCAGTCGGGCGACGAGGGACCCTTCTACCGTCAGGCGCGGGAGGGGCGCGACCTGAACGGAGACGGCGTCATCAACTCCGACGGGATCGGCGGGATGGACATGAACCGCAACTTCCCCTACAACTGGGCACCGACCCACCGCCAGGCGGGGAGCTACTACTTCCCCCTCTCCGAGCCCGAGACCTGGGCGGCCGCGAACTTCGTGAACGACCACCCGAACATCACCCAGATCGTGCACGGGCACACCTCGGGCGGCTTCATCTACCGGCTCCCCTCGGCCTCGAACCCGGAGGAGTTCGACACGACCGACCTCGCCCTCATCATCGAGCTGGGCGAGTTCTACACGCAGGACACCGGGCGCCCCGTGCGGCCGAGCGCCACCCACCCGGTCGACCACCGCTACGGCACCTTCATCTCGATGGGCTACGCCTGGTTCGGCATCATCGGCTGGGTCCCCGAGTACTGGCCCGGACCGAACTCCTGGGTCCCGGACCACGAGGGCACCGGCTCCGTCACCGAGGCCGACTGGCACCGCGCGAATGACGAGGAGTTCGAGGGGCGCTACTTCACCGACTGGACCCCCTTCGACCACCCCGACCTGGGCGAGGTCCTGATCGGCGGGTGGCACACGAAGTACTGGAACCAGAACCCCCCCATGGAGCTCCTCGAAGAAGAGCTCCGGGTCCAGGTCCCCTGGATCCTCCACATGGCCGAGCAGTCACCCCTCGTCCGGATCGACGCACCCCGCGTCACCGACCTCGGCGAGGGCCGCTTCCGGATCGAGGTCGAGGCCACGAACGAGGGCTACCTCCCCACGCACCTCACCCAGCAGGGGGCGGAAGGGCGGCTCGTGGGAGGCCAGGTCCGCAACCCCATCATCCGTCCGAACCTCGCCATCCTCGAGGGCGAGGGGTTCCGGGTCATCGGGGGGAATGGCCGCACCCCCTTCGGCCACCTCGCCGGCACGAACCCCTTCACCGACGCGGTGACCGAGCGGAGCCGGACCGTCGCCTGGGAGGTCGAGGTCGAGGGGAATGCCCCGACCTTCCAGGTGACGATCGACTCCGCGAAGGGGGGTGTCGTCCGGAGCGGGGTGCTCCCCCTCAGGGAGTGACCCGCTGGATCGGCCAGGGTCCTTCCGTCGCGAGGTGCTCGAACGCCTCGTAGCGCAGGAGCCCGTGCATCGACTCGGGCTCGAGCGCCGAGGCGACCATGACGCCGCGGAGCTGCGCGACCGGCACGAGGACGTCGCCCGCCTCGACGGTGTGCGTTCCGCGGGAGGTGCGCAGGTCCGGGATGGGTGTCGGGCTTTCGAGCTCCTCGACCGTGAAGCCGGTGATCTCGAGGCGCTCCACCTCGATCTCCGTCCCGGGGGCCGGCTCCTCGAGCTCGACCCGGTGCTGCCGGAGGAGCTCGATCAGCTCCGGCATCGTGCCCGGGACGAGGTAGGCCCGGGGGAGGGGCACGCTCCGCCCCTCGGTCACGATCGGCCGGAAGCCCTCGATCACCGCGATCACCGTGTCGCCCGCGACCCACTCCCCGTCGACCTCCTCGGCCGCGAGCATCGGCGCCTCGAGGGGGCCGTCCCCGTGCGCGCGCCCCATCGTCAGGATCAGCCGCTCGATCTCGCCGGCCTCGGCGCGGCGCCGGGCCTCCCGGACCGTGCGGCGCACCGTCTCGCCCTCCTCGGCCGCGAAGCGCACGAGCTTCTCGAGGCCGAGGCGCTGGGCGGCCGCGCGCCGCTCGATGTTGCCGGCCTCCTCGGGTTCGCGCTTGCCTTCGTAGATGAAGGAGAGGGTGTGCAGGATTCCGAAGCCCTGGCGGCCATCGTTCTTGTTCGTCGTCGACCAGCGGAGGGCATCGGGGGAGCCGACCACGTAGTTGTGCGCGGTGAACCCTTCTGCCTCGAGGGTCTCGATCGCCCGGGGGAGGAAGCGGTCCTCGGCCAGCGCGCGGAGTCCCGCGTCGGTGTTCAGGTTCGTCGAGAGTCCGATCTGGAGGTCCCAGAGCCGGAGCCAGCCCCGCTCCAGCCAGGCCTGTGTCCAGGGAAAGTACTCATGGACGTCGACCGTGACCTCGGGCTCCCACCGGTGGAAGAGCTCGCGGAGGTGGACCACCTCGGGGCCATCCAGGATGAAGTGGCTCCGGTTGAGGTCCGTGCCTTCGGCGTTCTGGCGCACATGCCGCTCGCCCCCGTCCGGGTTCACCTGGGGCACGAGGAGGATGTCGGCGCCCGCCAGGAGGTCGTCATGGTCGCCCCGGGCGAGCTCGAGGGCGAACTCGAGGCTTCCCTCCTTCCCGGAGGGCTCGTTTCCGTGCTGCTGTGCGAAAATAAGAACCAAAGTTCTGTTTTCGCGGTCGGCGCCGAAGGTCCCGGAGCTGATCCGGAGGTAGGGGATCATGCGGCCCTCGACCGAGGCGCCGAGGGTGTCGAGTTCGATCCGCTCGCTCCCGGCGGCGAGCGCCTCGACAAAGTCCATCATCTCGGCGTGCGGGGTGAGCCGGGCATGGTCGGCGGCGGCGAGGGGGGTCCGGTCGGGAAGGGGAGGGAGCTCCGGGGTGCCTTCCTCACAGCCGGGCAGGAGGAGGAGGGCGGGGAGCAGAAGAGCAGGGATCGCGGGTCGGATGAGGCGCATGCGCTTGCGGGGGTCAGGGTGGGGCAGGGTTCAGGGCCTGGCGGGAGGGTTCGAGGGTCTGTGGGCGTCCGGGGGTGCGAGCTCCTGCTGAAGGCGGCGGATCCGGGCGGCGAGCTCGGACTGGCGTTCGAGGAGGCCGTGGCGGAGGTCGCGCCGGCCGCGCAGGAGGAGGAAGCGGCGGAGGTCGGCGGCGGCGTCTTCCCAGCGGTCGCGGATTGCGAGGGTGAGGAGCCCGAGCAGGGGAAGGAGGGCGAGCGCGGCGAGCGCCGGACGCCAACCCGCGAACTCGCGCAGTAGGGCGGCGAGGATCAGGACCCACCCACCGAAGGCGATCGTGCCGCCGAGCACCTTGTAGGTGGCGAGCTTGTCGGGGGGGAGGTCGAAGCGCTTCTCCATTCTGGCGAGGAGCTGGTAGGGGGCCAGGAAGACGAGGGTGCCGACGAGGGCAAGGGGTGCGGCCAGCCCGAAGAAAGCCACGTTCTTGATCGTCCAGCGGGCGGCCACGGCGGCCTTCGGGACCTGGTGGAGGTCGCGCGGCCGGAGTCCGAGGGAGTCAAGGAGCCGGATGTACTCCACGATGTCGCCAGCCAGGCGATCATGGCGCTCGCGGTCGGCCCGGCGGGCGCGGTCGAGGGTCGTTGCGGTGCGGCGCATGCGGGCGAGCCAGCGGACCGGGTTTCGGGAGCGGCCTCGTCCGTACTCCGCATGGTGGATGGCCTCGGCCCCCTCGACGATGGGGAAGTCATCCCAGCTCTCGAGGTTCACCGTGACGCGGTTGAGCCCCTCCTCGATGCGGCGGGTGAGTTCGCGCACCGCTCCGGGGGCGTCCTCGCCCGTTGCCGCAAGGTCACCCCAGCGGATGGGCGAGCCGACCAGGAGGAGTGCCTCGGAGCGGAAGCGCTCCTTGCCTCCACGGAAGGTCAGCCCGACCGGGTAGATCGGGATCTCGAGGGCGCTGCCCGCGGCCGCTCCCAGGGCGATGCGGGCCGCACCTGTCTTGAGGGGCTGGAGCGAGGGGCCGGAGTGCGAGACGCCCTCGGGGAATACGCCCACTGCGTCGCCCCCCTGGAGTGCGGCGTGGGCGGCGGCGAACATCTCGCGGTTGCGCGAGGTGAGCTCCGGGTCGTCCGAGGCGCGGTAGACGGGGATCGCCCCCGAGCCTCTGATGAGCCAGCCGATGTCGCGTTGCTCGAAGAGCCCGGAGCGGGCGAGCCAGCGCACGGGGCGGCTCGCGGCGATGGCCACGAGGGCCGGGTCGAGAAGGGAGTTGGGGTGGTTCGCGACCAGGAGGACCGGGCCCGTCGAGGGGATCTCGACCCCGGCCACCCGGATCCGGTAGTACGTGCGCGCCGCGAAGGTCGTGAGGTTCTGGACGTGCCGGTGGAGCCAGGGTCGTGACACGATGGAGGTACGGCGGGTTGGGGGGAGGCGGGAACGGGCGCCGGGCACAACCCCGGCGTCCGCCCCACCCTTCCTCAGAGCGAGTCGTCGCTGTCGTCGTCCGTCACCGCCGGCGTGATGTCGAGGTTGCCGTGGTGGAGGAGTGCGTTGAAGACGAGGGCGTAGGAACCGAGCGTGCCGCTTCGCCAGAAGGGGTTGAAGGAGAACATGATCACATGCCCCTCACCCACCTTCACGTCGACGAGCGCGGGAGAGCCGGTGAGCTGGTTCCCGCTCACGAGGCCGCCCGAGATCAGGAGCTGGCGCGGGTCCCGATGGAAGCGGAAGACGGTGCGGACCGTCGGCGCCTGCGAGTCGACCTCGTCGTCATCGTCGGGTTCGCCCTCGAGCGCTGCGGCCCTGCGCTCGGCGGCCGCCCGCTGCGCCTCCTGCTGTGCCTCGCGCCAGCGCGCCATGCTCGCCTGGCCCCAGTCCTGGCCCTGTGCCTGGGCCTGGTCCTGGTCATCCCAGCCGCCCCGGCTCGAGCGGCGGGCCGTCGTGCTCCCGTCGGGCTGCGAGGGGGTGCTGACCCCGGGGCGCCCGCGCCCGTCGTTCAGGATCGGGCTCTGTCCCTGGTTGAAGTAGACGCCGAGCCCGTCGTCGTAGCCCCAGGCGAGGGGGCTCGAACTGTCGGAGAGCTCGGTGCGGAAGACGCCCCCCGGAGCCCAGAGCCCCGAGGCCTCGCGCGTCGAGACCCCGCTCGCGATCCCGAAGTGGATCGGGAGGGCCGCGGAGTTCGTGAGGGTCACGAGGGTGCCTCCCGCCTCGACGAAGCGCTGGAGGTTCATCACGCCCTGGAGCTCGAGCCCGCCCCGGATGTCGGGCGAGGATGCCTGGCGCCCGATGTTCGGGGTGTGCTCCGTCGCCTCCCAGGGGATCGGGCGCGGGCCCTGCACCCCGTTCAGGAGCTGCATCGCGTTGGCCGTCGAGGGCCCGAAGATGATCACGTCGTACTGGTCGATCAGCTCCGGGGTGTCGCGCACCACATGGACCGAGATGTAGTCGTAGGGCACCCCGTACTCGTCGAGCCCGATCCGGAGCCAGCCCTCGTTCTGCGTCGAGAGCCAGGTGTGCATGACCGCGATCCGAGGCACCGCGACCTCGTGCGTGGGCACCGACGGCAGCGTGGTCACCGCGCGCGCGGTGAAGCCGAACTCGCGTCCCGCCTCGTCGAGGGTCCGGCCGAGGTCGCGCCCATTGTCGCCGGTGCGCACGATGAAGGAGCCTGCGCGGTACTCCTGGCCCGCCGCCTCGAAGGGACGCTGCGCCGCCTCGATCCGGAGCTCCGGGTGAGCGAAGCGGAAGGCGGTCAGGTTGTTGTCGGCGTTGTAGTTGACGAGGTAGGCCTCCGTCGCGCCCGCCTCCTCCTCGACGACGCCCCCGGCCGGGTGCACCATCTCGGCCACGAGGCTCATCGGCGCATCGAGGATCGCCGTGTCGACGACCCGCACCGTCTTCGCGTTGTAGAGCGGCCCGAAGGTCCAGCCCACGTCGTCATAGGGGCGCGGGTCGTTCGGGCTGTAGTACTGCCGGTCGAGGAGCATGTCCGCGCCCCGCGAGTAGGGCTGGTCCATGCGCACCACGTAGCTCCCGGCCGGGAAGGTCTCCCCCCCGACCGTGGCCGGCGCGCTCGTGCGGTGAACCTCCATCCCGTGCCGCTGGAGCACCTGGAGGAGCCGCGCCTGCTGCCCGGCACGCGGGTCGTCGCCCGGAAGGACGTAGGCGGCCGGCCCCTCCATGCGCGCCTTCGCGATCGAGCGCTTGCTCTTCGTCCAGAAGTTCCCGACGTACTCCTCGCGGTTCGCCGCCACCTCCTCGAGGGCGATCAGGAGGGCGCTCTGCATCAGGTTCGTGTTGTTCCGGATCGACCAGACTACTTCCCGCAGGGGGATGTTCGGCCGGTCCCAGGTCCGGTTCTGGTTCGAGCGCAGGACATAGTCCGAGGCGTTGCGCGCTGCCTGTGTCTCGTAGAAGCGTCCGATCGAGTTGTGGATGTGCGCCACCCAGAACATGTAGTTCGGGGTCCATCCGTCGTAGAAGTCGTGCGTGTAGACCCCGGGGACTCCGAAGGCACCCATCTCCTTCACCTCGCGGTGGGCCAGCCGGTTCCACTCCGAGATCGTCATCGGGTCGAGCCAGGCGTTGTAGGGGCCCCGCCCCGTCGAGGTGTAGAGGTAGGTCGCCGACTCGTGCAGGTCGTGCACGACGATCGGGTGGTACTGCAGGTAGGTCGAGGTCACCGCGCGCGAGAGGTTCAGCGAGAGCCCCATCCCGTCGCGGTTGTTCGAGTGGTAGACGTACTGGCCCCAGTAGAGGGTGCGGGTCGGGTTGATCCCCCCCGGGTTCACCCGGGGCGCCATGTGCACGTCGACCACCTTGTTGCGTCCGTCCGGCTCCACGACCGGGGTGATCATCACGATCATGTTGTCGCGGATCGTCCGGATATGCTCACCCTCGTCGACCGCGAGGCGATAGACCAGCTCCATGAGCATCTCGGGCGAGCCCGTCTCGCCCGAGTGGATCGCCCCCGTCGCCCAGTACATCGGCTTCACCTCCGAGATGATCCGCGCCGCCTCGGCCTCGGAGAGCCCGCGCGGGTCCGCCAGGCGCCCCATCAGCTCCGCGTGCCGGTCCACCTCGGCGAGCGTCTCCTCGTTCGAGACGAGCACGAGGATGATCTCGCGCCCCTCCTCCGAGGTTCCGATCGTGCGCACTTCGACCCGGGGCGAGGCCTCGGCCACCGCGCGCATGTAGGCGTACACATCCTCCGAATAGGTCAGGATGTCCCTCGCCCCCGCGATGTACCCGTTGAACTCGAGCGGAGTCGGGACCGTGGCCGAGGCGGGGAGGTGATCCACGAGGGGCGTCAGGAAGAACTCCTCGGTCGTGAACTCGTGGATCAGCCGCGTATACTCCTCGTCGATCGCCTGCTGCCGGGCCTCGACGGCCGGCACCAGTACGAGAAGGAGGAGAAGGGCAGGGAGAAGGGAGAGGCCCCGCCCGAGGGGGGCGCGTCGCGGGAGCCGGGTGAGGGCGTTCATCGGTGCTTCCTCGCTCATGGATCGATGCAGGGCCCGCGCCAGACCGCCCCCCACGCCTCCCCCCGCTCCCCTGGGGGAGGAAGGGTGGCCGGGGGGCGCACGCGAACCGGGGAAAGGGACAGAGTGCGGTCCCGCAACCCGCCTGTCAATGAAGGCCGGCCCGGTGGCCCGTCTCGAGCGGGAGCGGAACACTCATCCGTAACGCGAATATGTCAATCGATCACGCTCCTCGGAACCGGAGGAGGATCCATGCAGGACCAGCCTCACGCAGGCCCGTCCCGACGACGCCCGCAGTCCGCGACCCCACCGCAACCACGCACGCAGTCCCGGGCGCCGCCCGGGCGACGTCCGCGGTCCGCGGGTGCGCTGACTGCCCTCGGTGCCTTCTTCCTGTGTTGCGGAGGGGCCGAGCTGGCCGCTCAGGAGCAGGACGACTTCCTCGAGGTCGGAGGCGCGGTGCGCTACAACCTCCTCTTCACGGACTACGAGGGGGCCACGAACGCGAACCGCCTCCAGTTCACCTGGGACACCTGGCGGATCAATGTGCGGGCGCGCTCGCGCGGGATCGGGCTCCAGTTCGAGTACCGCTTCTACCCGACCTTCAACACGCACTTCGTCAAGGAGGGGTGGCTCGAACATGCCTTCTCCGAGGCCACCGGGATTCAGGTCGGGGTGACGCAGGTCCCCTTCGGAAACCTGCAGTACAACTCGCACAACTGGTGGTTTCAGCTTCCCTACTACGTGGGGCTCGAGGATGACCACGACATGGGGGTGAAGCTCCTCCATGCGCGGGAGGAGTGGTCGCTCGCCGCCGCCTGGTTCATCCAGCCCGAGCCCGCCGGGCCCGCCTACGGCGAGGCATCGTTCGGGATCGGGGGGGCGGGGCGCTACTCCTACGACCTGATTCCGGTCGAGGGGGAGTCGAACCAGGAGAAGCACCAGGGGAACCTGCGGGTGACCCGAACCCTCGAGCACGCAGGCGGGGGTGCGACGGAGGTCGGTGCCTCGCTCCAGGGGGGGGGCGTCTACAACGCCGCCCTCGAGGATTGGGGGAGCCGGTGGGCGGCCGCGCTCCACCTCGATGCCACGCGCGGCCCCTGGAACGTGAAGGCGCAGCTCCTGCGCTACGCCTTCAGCGCCACGGACGACGAGGGCACGGACCTCGACGTGGTCCATGTCGGGGCGTACGGCGATCCGTACGGGATCGCTGCGAGGGCCACGATGGGCTCCCTCGGGGTCCAGTACACGATCGACCTGGACGCCGGACCCTTCACCGCCCTCAACCTCTACGAGAACTACACCTGGATGGGCAAGCCGGAGGAAGGCTTCGCGGCCTCGCACCAGAATGTGCTGGGGGCCTCCCTCGCGGCCGGCTCCCTCTTCGTCTACTTCGACCTCGCGACGGGGAAGAACCACCCCTGGCTGACCGACGACTTCGGGACGGGGCTCGGGCCGGGTGACGAGGATGCGCGCTGGAACACACGCTTCAATGTGAACCTCGGATTCTACTTCTGATGCGCCGCCTCGAGCTGAGTCTTCCGGTCTTCGTGCCGGCGATCATCGTGATCGCCGTCTTCGTCATCTTCGGCGTCTTCTTCT
Source organism: Gemmatimonadota bacterium (assembly GCA_007125125.1). Lineage (GTDB taxonomy): Bacteria > Gemmatimonadota > Gemmatimonadetes > Longimicrobiales > Gaopeijiaceae > SLDT01. Next base: position 11,261 of record SLDT01000246.1, read on the forward strand.
CGGAGGTGACCGCGCTCGCCTTCGACAGGATCCAGGGGGGGATCGTCCGAAACTTCGGGTGGTTCTACATCGGGTCCGTCGCCTTCTTCCTCATCTTCGTGATCGCGCTCCTCTTCAGCCCCTTCGGAAAGATCCGGCTCGGGCCCGACGACTCCGAGCCCGAGTTCAGCTACCTCTCCTGGTTCGCGATGCTCTTCAGCGCGGGGATGGGGATCGGGCTCGTCTTCTTCTCGGTCGCCGAGCCGATCTTCCACTTCACCGGCTCCCCGACGGTCGAAAGCGGGACGCCGGCGGCCGCGCAGGAGGCGATGCGGATCACCTTCTTCCACTGGGGGCTCCACGCCTGGGCCATCTACATCGTGGTGGGGCTCTCCCTGGCCTACTTCTCCTTTCGAAAGGGGCTACCACTCTCGATCCGGTCGGCCTTTCACCCGATCCTGGGCGACCGGATCCATGGGCCGATCGGGCACCTCGTCGACGTGCTCGCGATCTTCGGGACCGTCTTCGGGGTGGCCACCTCGCTCGGGGTCGGGGTCATGCAGGTCAATGCGGGGCTAGGGACTCTCTTCGGGATCGCGGTCGACGAGACGGTCCAGGTCATCCTGATCCTCCTCATCACCCTGGCGGCGACCGTCTCGGTGGCGCTCGGGCTGGACAAGGGGATCCGGCGCCTCTCGAACTTCAACATGTTCGCCGCGGCCGGGCTCGTCCTCTTCGTCTTTGCCGTCGGGCCGACCGTCTTCATCCTGAACGCATGGATGGAGAACACCGGCAACTACCTCCAGTCGATCGTCTCGACGACCTTCTGGCTCGACACGTACGGGGACGGGGCATGGCACGGCGACTGGACCCTCTTCTACTGGGGGTGGTGGATCGCGTGGTCCCCCTTCGTCGGGATGTTCATCGCACGGGTCTCGCGCGGGCGCACGATCCGGGAGTTCATCGCGGGGGTGCTCCTCGCCCCAGCCGCCTTCACGACCTTCTGGCTCACGACCTTCGGGAACTCGGCCCTGCACCGGGAGCTCTTCGGCGAGGGGGGGATCGCGGGTGGCGCGACCGAGACGATGATGTTCACCCTCCTCGAGGGCTTTCCCCTGTCGGCCCTGACCTCGATCGTCGCGATGGTCGTCGTCGTTGCCTTCTTCGTGACCTCGTCCGACTCCGGGTCGCTCGTCGTCGACATGCTTGCGTCGGGGGGGAACACGGATCCTCCGGTCGTGCAGCGGGTCTTCTGGGCCGTGCTCGAGGGGCTCGTGGCCGCGGCGCTTCTCCTGACCGGGGGGATCGCGGCGCTCCAGACCGCGGCCATCACCACGGGACTTCCCTTTGCGGCCGTCCTCGTCGTGATGTGCTTTTCCCTCTATAAGGCCCTCAGCCAGGAGCACCGCGAGCGCGGGCGCACCCGGAAGGTCTATCCCGCCCGGCCCCGCGCCGGAACCGTTCCCGAGAACCCCGGAGGGGTCGATGAGTGATGACTGGAAGGAGATCCTGAAGGAGCTCTTCGAGGAGGCCGAGAGCCCCGCCGCCCGCCGCCGCGCCGAGCGGCGGCGGGTGAAGAGCTTCATCCAGGAGGTCGCGGTGCCCGCCTTCGAGGAGGTCGCCGAGGTGCTCCAGGACTACGGGCGGGAGATCGAGGTCGAGTTCGGCGAGCGAATGGCCTCGATCACCGTGCGCGACGAGGAGGGAGAGGAGGAGTTCTACTACGAGGTCCGGGTGCGGGCCTACCGGAAGCGCGACTTCGCCTTCCCGGCGATCCCTCTCTTCGACGCGGAAGGGCAGACCTATCGCGCCGAGGCGGTGCTCCGCAGCGGCCCCCTCCACCGGGACGTCACGAACTACTCGAAGGACGAACTCATCGAGAGCTTCCTGCGGGAGTACCGCCGGCAGTTCCAGTGGGACAGGTAGCGCTTCCCGGTTCTCCCGTCAGCTCCCCGGGTCCAGTAGGGTCCGGATCGTGGCAGGAAGCTCGAGTGCGCTCCGGTCCGCGTCGTCGATCACGACGGTGCGCACCTCCATGACCTGCTCCATCCCCATGCTCTGCTGCCGGATCCGGCCGGGGAGGCGCATTCCCTCCCAGTTCCGGTAGTCCTCGAAGACGCTCGTGACCGGGACCTCGCCCATTGCGCTCACCTGGAGGTCCTCGGAGGCGACGAGTTCGCCCCCCTCGACGGCGTAGCAGTCGTGGCTCTCCCGGCCGGAGGCCCAGACGAGCCGGACGCGGTAGCAGGCTCGGCCATTCACCTCGGTGCGCTCGACCGTCTCCATCTCGTCGATCACCTCCGCAGAGCGAAGTGTCGCCTCGAGGAGGGAGCGCTCGCGGATCTGCTCGAGCTCCTCGTCCTCCATGAGCGCGGGGCCGGTCACATCGTTGATCGACCACCCGACCTCACCATCGAAGCCGACGCGCATCTCGCCGATCCCGGGGATGTTCGTCGTCATGACCGAGCCGACCCCCGTGATCTGGATGAGCTCGAACTCCCCCTGGAGCCCCATCCCGGAGACCGTGATCGTTCCCGAGGTTCGCACGGAGGTCGCCTGGCGGTGCACCTCCTCCCCGCCGATCGCCGCCACGTACCCCCGGACCAGCTCCTCGGCGGGCGGAAGGTCCTGCCCCACGAGCCCCGTCGGCGCTCCCACCAGGATCCCGAGGAGAGCCACCGTCGTCAAACTCTTCGTCATCGTTCCTGCTCCATGTCATGAGATGAGGGGGAGCCCGAAATCCACCGAAGCGCCCCGTCGAGCACAGGGTCCTGCCCTGCAAGAAGAGCGCCGCGCTCCGGCACGATCGCCTCGTCGGGGATCACCCCCCGACCCTCGATCCGCGTCCCGTCGGGTCCGGTGAAGTCGGCGATCGCGTGCATCAGACGGTCCCCGTTCGGGAGCTCCGTGATGAGGGCGGGGAGTGCCTGCCCCGCGCTCGGCTCCCCGAAGACCCGCGCCCGCTCGATCGCCTGCATCCCCGCGGCGAAGATCTCCGAGGTGCTCCCCGTCATCGGGTCGACCAGGATCGCGAGGGGTCCCGCGAAGGGCACGACCCGCCCCCCTTCCGGCCCCACCCGCTGCGGATTCGCGATGAAGCGCACCTCCGCGTCGCGCGTGCGCATCGTTCCGAGCTCGATCCGCTCATCGAGGAAGTGGCCGCCGATTCCCATCACAAGCCCCCCGACTCCCCCGGGGTTCCCCCGCAGGTCGAGCACGATCCCGCGGTGCCCCCGGAAGCGGTCGACCGCCTCCGCGATCCGGGGCGCCGCCGAGGGAAACCACCCCGTGAAGCGGATCACCCCGACCTCCCCCACTTCCCGCGACTCGACCTCGAGCCGCACGGGAGGAAGGTTCCCGAAGCGCACCACCTCACCGGGGGGCGCACCCCGCAGGAACTCGAGCTCGCGCTCCTCCCCCTCCGCGTCGAGCACGCGCAGGGCGAGAGAGTCGTGGCGGGCTCCCGCGAGGGCCCGGTGGAGCACCCCGTGGATCCAGGCAAGGGTAAGGGGGGTGTCGGGCTCCGGGGCACCGGCCCCGTCAAGGAGCCCGTCGAGGAGCTCCTCGATGGGCCGGCCGTCGATCGCACGCACCACGAAGCCGGGTCGGACTCCGGCCGCGTGCGCGGGCGCCGCGTCCGAAACGCGGACCACGAGCGCCTCCCCCCCGATCCAGCGGAGCTCGAGCCCTGGGTCTCCCTCCTCGCCCGGGTCCTCGCGCTCGGCCGGATCCCCTTCCGGGGTGCGTGCCTCCCCCGGAATGAGGACGAAGTGCGACTCCTCGAGGCTTCCGATGAGGGTCCGGATCACTCCGCGCAGCTCCTCGGTCGAGGTCGCAGCCCCCGCGGCGGGCCGGAGGGTGCGCCTCGCCTCGTCCCAGTCGACGCCCCCCATCGCGGGGTCGTAGTAGCTCTCCAGGATCCGCGTCCACGCGTGGTCGAAGGTCGCCAGGTGGAGGACGGAGTCCGGGAGGAGGGCCGGCTGCCCCGCGGGTGCGGGGGTCGCCGCCAACCCGTCCGGGCCCTGTACGTCCGGACTCTGTGCGCCCGGTCCCTGCGCGCCCGGTCCCTGCGCAGGGGCGGCCAGGACGAGGACGAGGAGCGCCGCACCGGCGGCGAGCGCCGGGCGCCTTGCGGATTCGAGTGCAGGAAGCACGAGGTGTCGACCGATCGAGGGGGAGGGAGATCGGGGGGCGGATTCGCTGGCCCCGGGGTGCGGCCTCTAATACGTTCGCACGACCCGTTTCGTTCGCCGACCCTCGCGACCTGCCGGGGTCACCAGGGCACCCCTCCCCCAGGCACTCCTCTCCCATGGCCACCTCCCCCATGACACCGGACGAGCTCGTCGAGGCCGCCCTCTCCCGCCTCGGCCGACGCCTCGTCGTCGGGCTCCCCCTCGGGCTCGGCAAGCCGAACCACCTCGCGAACGCCCTCTACCGGCGGGCCGCGGCCGATCCCTCGATCGATCTCGAGATCGTGACCGCGCTCTCCCTCGACCCCCCGGTCGGATCGAGCCTCCTGGAGCGTCGCTTCCTCGAGCCCTTCGTCCGGCGGCACTTCGGGGCCGACTACCCGCGGCTCGAGTACCTGGAGGCGCTCGGCCGGGGGAGCCTTCCCCCGAATGTGCGCATCGTGAACTTCTACCTCCGCTCCGGGGCGGCGCTCGGCAACCCCGCCGCACAGCGCCACTACATCTCGAGCAACTACACCCATGTGGCGCGCGACCTCGTGGACCGCGGCGTGAACCTGATCATGCAGCTCGTGGCCCGCGAAGCGCCGCGCGCCGACGGCGCCTCGCGCCGGCTCAGCCTCTCGTCGAACCCGGACCTCACGCACGAGGTGGTCGAGCGGGTCGGGCGCATCCCCGGCCGCCACCTCATGCGGGTGGCGCAGCTCCACCCGGAACTCCCCTTCATGCATGGCGATGCGATCGTGGAGGAAGGCTTCTTCGACCACCTCCTCGCCCCGGGGCCCCCGCACCCCCTCTTCGCGGTGCCGCGGCAGCCGGTGGGGCTCCAGGACTACTGGGTCGGGCTGCACGCGGCCAGGCTCGTGCGCGACGGCGGGACCCTCCAGATCGGGATCGGGGCGCTGAGCGATGCCCTCGTACATGCACTCCTCCTGCGGCAGCGGGAGAACGGGGTGTTCCGGGGCCTCTCGTTCGAGGGCAAGGGGGAGCTCGGGCCCTTCGAGATCGGGCTCTACGGAGCGAGCGAGATGTTCATGGACGGCTTCATGCACCTCTACCGGGCGGGGATCCTCCGAAGGGAGGTCTTCGACGACCTCGAGACGCAGCGCCTCGCGAACGAGGGTCGGCTCGAGGACGAGGCGCCGGAGCGGGCCGGCAGGGGGGCGGTCATGGACGGGGCCTTCTTCCTGGGGAGCCGTCCCTTCTACGAGTTCCTGCGCGGGCTCGACGAGGCCGAGCGGCCCCGCTTCCGGATGAGCTCGGTCCGCCGGGTGAACCAGCTCTACGGGGGGAGCGAGGCGCTCGAGGTGGCGCAGCGGCAGCGGGCCCGCTTCTTCAACACCTGCATGATGGTGACGGCGACGGGGGCGGCGGTCTCGGACGGGCTCGAGGACCACCAGGTCGTGAGCGGGGTGGGGGGACAGTACAACTTCGTCGCGATGGCGCACGCGATGGAAGACGGGCGCTCGGTCCTCATGCTCCGTAGCACCCGCAGCTCGGGCGGGACGACGCGCTCGAACCTCGTATGGGAGCACCCCCACGCGACGATCCCGCGCCACCTCCGCGACCTCGTGGTGACGGAGTACGGGGTGGCCGAGCTGCGGGGGCGCACCGACGAGGAGTGCATCCAGGCGCTCCTGGGGGTGATGGACGCCCGCTTCCAGAACGAACTGATGACGCGCGCGAAGGAGGCGGGAAAGCTCGATCCGGACTGGGAGCTCCCCGACCGGTGGCGGGCGAACACCCCGGGGGCGCTGCGGGAGCGACTGGACGGTGCGGGGGGGCGGGAGCGCTTCCCCCGGTTTCCCTTCGGGAGCGACTTCACCCCCGTCGAGGAGCGGCTCGTCGAGGGGCTCGGGTGGCTCCGGGACCACGGGCATCGGCGGGGGGCCCTGGCGGGGGCCGCGCTGCGGGGGCGGCCGGGCGACTTTCCCGAGGAGATGGAGCGGATGGGGCTCGCCGCGCCGAAGGGGTTCGGGGAGCGGATGCATGCCCGGCTCCTCGCCGCCGCGCTGGCGGCAGGGGGCGGCAGGGCGTAGACTGTGCAGATCACGTACCCCGAGCAGAAGGAGTCAGGATGTCGGCGACAGGAACGGAGTCGACGGGCGCCCCTCCCGGAGCGACTCGTCAGGAGCCCACGGACGAGGAGCTGGACCAGTACATTCGTACCCGGCTTGCCCTGATCGGGATTGACCTGGGGGTCCTGCCCGAGGACGACAGCTCCGCGTCGGCCGACCAGGTGCGGATCCTGCGCTCGATCCGGGGGCTCCTGCGCGGGACCGTTCCCGCCCTCTCGAACTACGAGCTCGATCCGCAGCGATTTCCCCCCTCGATGCTCCCGGCCCACCTGCCGGCCGTGACGCTGCGGGGGGCGGGGGCCGAGGGGCCCATGGTCGAGGTTGCACCCTGGAGCGAAGAACCATGAGTACGCCACAGGACCGGCTCGTCGACCGGCGCTCCTTCGTGGCGCGGATGGGCGCGCTCACTGCCCTTGCGGCGACGGGCGGGTGTGCGGTTGGCCGGGGTGGTCCGACGCCCGTGGCCGCAGCACACCTCCCCGACGGGGGGAGGAGCTTCTACCGGGGCCTGCCCCGGCCCGACCTCTCCGCGCCCGGGACGCCGAACCCGGGCGAGATGGCGGGGTGGGAAGCCGGCGCGCTCCTGCGCGACGGTGCCTTCTCGGCCGAGGAGCTCGTTCAGGAGCAGGTTGCCCGGATTCGTCGGTGGGACGGGGTCTATCGCGCGTGGAATACGGTCCTTGAGCGACCGGCTCTGGACGGGGCCCGAGCACTCGACAACGGCGGTGCGCGGGGACTCCTGAGCGGGGTGACCCTGGCGGTGAAGGACAACTACTATACCGAGGGGGTGCTCACGACCGGGAACTCGCACATCTTCGCGACCTTCGTGCCGGGGTACGACGCGACCGTGGTCGCGCGGATCCGGGCGGCCGGAGGGCTCGTCCTCGGAAAGACCCAGATGGGGCCCCTCGCGACGACGCGCGCCCTCACCCCCGACGGGGAGGTGACGACGGTGAACGCCTGGACCCCGGGCGACCCGCGGGTGAACCCGGGGGGCTCGTCGACGGGGTCGGCCACCGCGGTGGCGGCGCGGATGGCGGGCTCCTCGATCGGAACACAGACCGGAGGGTCGATCACCGCTCCCGCCCTCGCGCAGGGACTCACCGGGCTCAAGCCCACGATGGGACGGGTCTCGCTCTACGGGGTGATCCCCCTGACCTACACGCGCGACCACCCGGGCCCCCTCGCGCGCGATGCGCGTGATGCGGCGCTCCTCCTGCAGGTCATGGCGGGCGAGGACCCGCAAGACCCGCGAACTCACGGGCTACCTCCTGTGCCGGACTACCTCACGGCGGCTACCCCGGTCGAGCGCCGCGGCGAGCCCGTGCTCCGGTGGCCCACGCGGATCGGGGTGCTCCCCGGGTGGGCCGACGGGGAGGGGGAGCAGGCGGTCGAACGGCGTGCCTTCCTCCGTGAGATGGAGGCGGCGGGGGCGGTGCTCGTCGAGGTGAGCCCCTCGGAGCGCTGGCGGGAGCTGACCGGGGGAATCTTCAATGCGGTGCGCCTGCCCGAGCGGAGCGAGCCCTTTCTCGAGTACCTGCGGCGGGACGTGCGCCTCTTCGGGGTCAGCCTCTCGTCCTGGATGCAGGGTCTCTTCCTCTCGGGCGACGAGTACCTGAAGGGGCAGCGGGCCAAGCTGGCGCTCCTCCAGCACACGATGGACGAGCTCCTGGCCGACTGCGACGTCGTGGTGCAGTCGGGCCATGTCCCCTTCGACATGATCGGGCTCCCGCTCATCACCTTCCCGACCGGGATGCAGGGGGCGGAGGGGGCCGAGCGGCCGCGCGGGATCCTCCTCGGGGCGGGGCCCTTCGGCGAGGAGCGGCTCCTCTCGGTGGCAGCGGCCTGGCAGGCGCGCACGGACTTCCACCTCAGGCGGCCCCCCGAGCCGACGGCCGAGGAGGAGGCGCGCCTCACCGGACCGGGAGCGGCGAGCCGGGGGCGCATGGACGTCGAGGAGGTGGCGGCTCTCTCCGAGTGAGGCTGGGGCTTGCCCTCGGCCCGCTTTCGGGTAGAGTAGGGGCGCCGGTGCCCGCCCAGGCGGGCTCGTCCGTCCCCGAGCTCTCCACGACTTGACCCTCCTCGAATCCATTCTCCTGGGCGTGATCCAGGGGATCTTCATGTTCTTCCCAGTGAGCTCGACGAGCCATCTCGTCATGGCTCAGCACTGGCTCATCTCACGGGGATCGGCGATGCCGGATCCCTCGTCGCCCGAGATGATCCTCTTCGACCTCCTCGTGCACGTGGGGACCCTCGTGTCGATGGCGGTCGTCTTCCGGCAGAGCATCGCCCACTTCCTGACCCGCTTTCTGCGCGGGCTCCGAAACGGGTTCCGCCGCGGGGGGAAGGCGGGCGCGCGCGAGCGCATGACGCTTCGTCTCGGGCTCCTCGGCGTGTTCTCGGTCGGTGTGACCGGGCTGATCGGCTTTCCCCTGAAGGGGCTCTTCGAGGAGGTCTTTGCCCGGCCGGGGATCATCGCGGGGACGCTCGTCGTGACCGGGATCCTCCTCTGGTGGACCGACGTGCTCCCGCGGCGCCGCCGGCGGCTCGAGGAGGTCGGCTGGGGTTCAGCCGCGGTCGTGGGTGTCGCCCAGGGGCTCGCGCTCCTTCCCGGGCTCTCGAGGAGCGGGACCACGATCGCCTTCGGACTCTTTGCCGGGATGAAGCGGCGGTGGGCGGCCGAGTACTCCTTCTTCATCGCCTTCCCGACGATCATGGGGGCCTCGCTCCTGCAGGCGATCGAGGTCTGGCGAGCCGGCGAGGAGACGCGGATCGACTTCCTTCCTCTCGCGGTGGGGTTCGTCGTCGCAGCGCTCGTCGGGATCGTCGCCCTTCGGATCGTGCTCCGGCTCCTGTACCGGGCACGCTTCCGGTTCTTCTCGTACTACGTCTGGGCGCTCGCGGCGGTGATCCTCCTCGGGGTGGCGCAGGGGTGGTGGCCCGGGGTCGACCTCACGCACTGAGCCGGGTCAGGCGTCGGCCTCGATCTCGGCGACATGGACCAGGGCATCGCCCCGGTTCACGTTCGGGTGGCGGGTCATCCCGATCACGACCCCGTCCCGGCTCGCCTTGACCTGGAGGATCCGTTCGCCGAAGGCGTCCTTGATGACCCCCAGGCGACGACCCTTCGTGACCCGGTCGCCGGGCTCCACGTCGAGGCGCACGAGCCCGCTTCGGCCAGCCCGGATCCAGGCGGTGTCGCGGGATTCCAGGGGCGGAATCCCGGGGGGCGGCGGAGCAGTTGAGCGCAGCCCGGCTTCGCGGAGCACGCGAAGCACGCCGGCGGTGCCCGCCTCGATCGCTTCCCGGTTGAAGCGGCGTGACTCCCCGCCCTCGAAGACGAGGACGCGCGCGCCCTTCGCGTTCGCGGCCGCTCGAAGGGAGCCGTCGCGCAGGGCCGCGTGAATTGCGATCGGGGCGCCGAAGGCAAGGGCGAGCCGGCGGGTCTCCGGGTCGTCGAGGTCGGCCCGGATCTGCGGAAGGTTCGTTCGGTCGGCCGACCCGGTGTGCAGGTCGATTCCGAAGTCCGAGCCGTCCACGACCTCCTTCATGAGGAGGTGCGCAAGCTGGGAGGCAAGCGATCCCCTGGCCGAGCCCGGGAAGGAGCGATTCAGGTCACGGCGGTCGGGAAGGTAGCGCGACTCCGTGATGAACCCGAAGACATTCACGATCGGAACGGCGACGAGGGTGCCCGCGAGGCGCTTCGGAGTCGTCTCGTTCAGCACCTGGCGCACGATCTCGATCCCGTTCAGTTCATCCCCGTGGATTGCGGCGGTCAGCCAGACCCGAGGACCGGGACGGAGCCCATGGACGACCTCGACCGGAAGTCCGAGGGGGCTGCCAGTGGCGAGGCGGGCCGCCGGAAGCTCGATCCGGCGCCGAGTGCCCGGTTCCAGGGTGTGGCCCGCGACGCGGATCGGAGCGGCGACCGCGTTCAAGCGCGGGTCCTCTTCCGGTTGCCGGCTCGAGGAACGGCACTCCCCTCGATATGGGCGATCACCTGGTCAGCGACATCGACGCCCGTGGCCTTCTCGATTCCCTCCAGCCCGGGCGAGGAGTTGACCTCGAGAACGACAGGCCCTCGGTTGGCGCGCAGCATGTCGACTCCCGCGAACCCGAGCCCGAGGGCCTTGGCCGCCCGAACTGCCGTCCGGCGCTCCTCGGCCGTGAGCTTCACTGCCTCGGCCGTCCCACCCCGGTGGAGGTTCGCGCGAAACTCTCCCGGGGCGGCATGGCGGACCATGGCTGCGACCACCTTGCCGCCGATCACGATCGCGCGAAGGTCATCGCCTCCGGCTTCCTTGATGTACTCCTGAACGAGGATGTTCGCGTCGAGCTGACGGAAGGCCGCGATCACGGATTCGGCGGCCTTGCGCGTCTCTGCGAGGACCACGCCGACGCCCTGGGTGCCCTCGAGGAGCTTGATGATCACCGGGGTACCACCCACCCGGTCGAGGAGCCCCTTGGTGTGCCGGGTGGAGTGAGCAAAGGTCGTGGTTGGGAGGCCCACTCCCGCTCCCGAGAGGATCTGCAGTGAGCGGAGCTTGTCCCGGGCGCGGGTGATGGCCTGGGAGTCGTTCACACTGAAGACGTCCATCATCTCGAATTGACGAACGACGGCCGATCCATAGAAGGTGTAGGAGGCTCCGATCCGGGGGATGATCGCGTTGAAATCGAGCTCCTCGGCCGTTGCGTTCCGATCGGCGATCAGGTCCTGGTAGATCACGCTGGGGCGTCGCGCGGTGATGTCCATGTAGCAACGGAGATAGTTCACCACGCGCACGTCATGACCTCGTGCCTCCGCGGCTTCGAAGAGGCGGTGCGTGGAGTACAGGGAGGCCTTGCGGGAGAGGATCCCGATCTTCATTCGCTTTCTCCGCGGGGAGGTGTGTGGGATGGGGCGGCAAACGATCGTCCCGGATCGACGAGGAATCGACCGCGCAGGGCAGTCCTGCCCAAAAGCATTCGGAACCCCATCCTGTCGCGCCGGGTGAGGGTCACCTCGGCCGACCATCGGACCCCGGCGACCTCGAGGTCGAGGAGCACCACGGGGCGCAGTTCCCGCGCGCCACTCGAACTCCGAACGTTGCGCTCGTCCACGAGGCGGGCCTCGACTCGGAGGGCCTCCTCCACACTGCGCTGGCGGGGATGCAGGGTGAATCGCAGGTACGGTCCGCCCGGATCCTCGAATCGTTCGAGATCCGTGGCATGGAGTGCAGAGGAACGCGCGCCAGTGTCGAGCTTGGCCTTGATCCGGTCGACTCCCAGACCGGGGAGCGCGATCCACTCACGCCATCCCAGCACAGGGAGGTGGACGGGGTTCGGAAGATCGGGGCGAGAGGGACTCATCGGGCGATCAAGGTAGCGTCCGGTTGGAGTCGGCGGAAGCAGCCGGAGCGCCGATGCCCGCGACTCAGTGCGCTCTCGGACTTCACCGGTCGAGGACTGCGCTCCGTGCGCAGGATGGACAGAGGTACCAGACGCGGGACCGCACGTAGGACACCTTCGGTGGACGGGGCACCGGAGTCGGCTGTAGCTCGACCCCGCAGCGAGGGCACTCGAGCCGGTCTCCACGCCGAGCGGCTCCACGGAGCCTGGCCAGCTCCTCGCGGGTGTAGATCGGGGGCTCGTTCATCGAGTATCGGAGGTGCAGTGGGATGGAAGGCCCCTTGAGCCATTCCGGCGCCCGGAGCTTCACGTCAGACTTCGAACATGATGGTGAATGGGAAGCGTACGGGCGAGTTCTTCGGGACGAGTCGAGCGATGGTCCTTCTGCGGGACAGGCTCGAGCGCGCGGCTGCGACCGATGTCTCGGTGCTCCTGACTGGCGAGACGGGCACGGGAAAGACGATGGCCGCCCGTTACCTGCACCAGCGGGGCAAGCGCTCTGCGCACGCCTTCGTCCAGGTCAACTGCTCGGCGATTCCGGGATCCCTCTTCGAAAGCGAACTCTTCGGCCATGAGAAGGGCGCCTTCACCGGCGCACAGGGAACCCGTCGCGGTCTCTTCGAACTCGCCAACCGCGGCACCCTCTTCCTCGACGAGGTTGGCGAACTCCCCGGCCCACAGCAGGCGAAGCTCCTCACCGCGCTCGACGACCAGACGTTTCGCAGGGTGGGCGGAGAGCGAACCTTCTCCGTCGACACCCGTATCATCTCGGCGACGGTTCGGGATCCTGAGCGAGCCATGGTCGAGGGGCGACTTCGGACCGATCTCTTCCACCGGATCGCGGTCCTCCGGATTCGCGTGCCTGCCCTGCGAGAGCGGGTCGAGGACATCGTGCCCAGTGCCCGGCGTATCCTGCACGAGGTCTCTGCCCGGCACGACCTTCCGCTCCCGCAGCTCTCGGCTGGGGGCGCAGCCTACCTCGAGAGGCTTCCCTGGCATGGGAACATGCGGGAACTCCAGCACCTCCTGGAGGCCGCCACCGTCCTGGCCCGCGGTGGCAGACTCACCCCGGACATCCTCGAGGAGGCTCGGCCCTCGCTCCCTGCGGCTCCCTCCGGAGAGGGATCACCTCCCGACAGGGTTGCCGAGCGAGCCCCCGATCCGGGGAGGGGAGCGCTCCCGAGGCGCTACTCCTTCGAGGGATCGAACGAGGAGGAGTGCGAACGGATCCGGGAGGCGCTCGCCCTGAACCGGGGGAACCGGACGCGAGCCGCACGGATGCTCGGAATGTCCCGAGCCACCCTTCGAGGTCGGATTCGACGCTACGGGTTGTGAAGGAGGTCGAGGGGTGTGATCCGGATCCGGGCGCCCTCGAGCTCGTCCCAGACCGTGAGGAGCTCGCCTCCGTCGACGAAGGAGGTCCGTGGGAGGAGCTCGACGATTCGCTCGACCCGTCCGTCGGGGTGCACGCGGTCGAGGGCGCGCGCCTCGTCACCGCGGAGGGAGAGAATCAGGGGGTCACCCATGGGCCCCGCGAAGATGCCGTCGAAGGCGGGGAAGTGCTCGGGCACCTCGAAGGAGATCCCGCGCGCCGCGAGCCCCGGAACCGACTCCAACTGAGCCCTGAGCGAATCGGGGATCGCGACTCGGATCGCATCGCGAAGGCAGCGCGTCTCGATCGGACGTCCGTCCGGAGCGTGTCGCGAGAGGCAGGTTCGGGCTGTCGTTCCCCACCAGAAGCCGCCCTCGGCCGTCCCGAGCACGGGAAGGACGGGGACGAGGCTCTGGGCCAGCGAAGGACCCTCCTCGTTCAGGACGACCTCGGCCGGACCCCTGCCATCGGGGAAACGAAGCACCGCGAAGTGGATTCCCGGTGGGCTCATCCTCGTGCAGACGACGAGGACGAACAGATCGGGGTCGGCCCACGCGATGCCTTCGGGAATCGCTCCGTCGCAGCTGGCCACCGCGGGGTCGAAGGTGGTCACGAAGGCGCCCGAGGCATCGAACTGGTGCACGATCCGCCGGCCCCGGTCCACGATCCAGATGCTCTCCCCACCGTGCACGACCTGCACGGGGTCGAGCATCTCGCCAGGCCCTTCTCCTCGTCGTCCGAGGGTCCCGAGGTAGCCTCCGTCCCGGTCGAGTCGATGGACCGCACGGATCCGGGTGTCGACGAGGAGCCAGCCTTCGGGGCCGCGTCGGGCGGCGTCGACCCGAGCGATCTCGGGATGCAGGGTGCCCTCGATCGCCGGGGGGGGCGGCTCGACCGCCTCGACCACCTGTCCCGGAGGAGACTCGGTTCCGGGTCCCGTCGCGTGTTCGACAGGGTCGTCCCGGAGGAGCCACCACCCCCCGGCGATGATTCCGACGAGGAGCAGGAGGGCCGTGGTGGCAAGAAGAGAGCGCTTCGCTGGGCTGGTCGGTGCAGTCATGGGCCTTACTCCCCGGGGGGCGATGGGTGAGGGTGCGTGAACAGGTTGAAAGATCGTTCGTTGTTGCCAAGCGGGACCATGGCAGAATGGGACACCCCGCCGGGGCCGGTCTGCTGCTCCGACCCCGGCGGGTGGAGGTCTCGCGCCGGGGCCGACGGTCAGTCGACCGAACTCCCGGACGTGCAGATGGGAAGCAGATCAGCGATCATGTTCGAGACGCATTCCCCCACGTCGAAGAGGCTGGAGTACCAGCAGGCGAGTCCCCAGAGGAAGCCTCCGCTCTCCCGACAGGTGTCCAGGGCATCGACTGCCCACGTCAGGCACTGCCCGAAGCGCTCGGTCAGGGTGCAGCCCCTGAGGGTCTCGCCATCCTGCATGAGCGCCAGGCACCGCTCCAGCTCCTGCTCGAGCTCCTCCGAGAGGATTTCCTCTCCGTTGTCCTCCCCAATCTGGGCCAGCGCTTCGCCCTGCGAGAGCAGGAGCGTTCCTCCCGCGAGGGCGAGTGCACACGTCAACAGCCTGAGGGTCCTCATGATTCACCTCCAACATCGTGGATCCATGACTGGACGCCGGGCCGATGTGCCCGGGTCCACCCTCGTCCGGCGCCCGTCGAACTCGCTTCGGGGGGTCGTCGGAGAGGGCAAGCGACACCTCATCCAACTTCCGGACCCCGGACTCCCCGAGGGGAAGGACCGATGGTCAAATGGGACCGAACCGCCCAATCGTCCAGCAATGGCGCGGATTCTCGCGGATCGCCGCCCTTGACGCTCGCGAACGCCTCCCTTACCGTTGATCCAACGTCCGGCCGGCTACTTCCGGAAGTTGCCGTTCGACGCCCGACGACAACGGAGCGCCTCTGGCCGCTGTCGCACCCGGATTGAATCTCTGCTCCCGGGGTGCCGCTCCCCACCGCGATTCCCGAGGCGGGACGCAGACGGTCCCTCACACATCATCAAACCGAGGAGAAACGCTGATGAACAAGTCCGAACTCGTGGATGCGCTGTCCAACGCGACTGGCCACTCCAAGACCGACGCCGCGGCGGCGATCGATGCACTGTTCGACACCAACAGCGGCGTGATCGCGAAGGCGCTCCAGAGTGGCGATCGGGTCCAGATCACCGGCTTCGGCACCTTCGAGACGAAGAGCCGCAAGGCGCGCACCGGCCGCAACCCCCGCACGGGCGAGACGATCGAGATTCCGCCGACCCGTTCGCCCGGCTTCCGCGCCGGCAAGGGACTCAAGGACGCGGTGAAGTAAGCCCTCGACCCCGGCTCTCGAGCCGGGGGCCGAGTAGATACGAAAAAGGGCCGCGCTCCTCCGGGAGCGCGGCCCTTTCTTCTGTTCTGATGGGTCCTCGACACCCGATCAGCGGCCCCGGTGCGGCCCTCCCCTGCCACCGCCCTGCCGGCCTCCGCCTCCGCGGGGGTCATTGCGGTCGAAGTCGGCCCGGACACTCCTTCCCCGAATCGTGATCCCGTTCAGTGCCTGGATGACCCGGTCCGCGACCACGGACTCGACCTCCACGCGGGTGTACGTATCCCGGATCTCGATGCGGCCGACCTGAGTTCCCTGAACGTCGGTCTCTCCCGTGATGGCGCCGAGGATGTCACCTGCTCGCGCGCCGTCGCGTTCTCCCACGGTGAGAAAGAGCTTGGACCAGGAGGGTGGCCGGGAGTCCGCCTGGGGGCGGCCGGGGTGCGCGGCTCTCGCCACGACGGCCGTAGGCGAGGCCACGGCGCCCTTCCTCCGGAGAATCGCGGTCATCGCCGCTGCCAGCTCGATCCCGCTCCACCGCTCGAGGAGTGGCTCGAGGAGGGCCACGTACGCTGCGAGGTCCTCCTCGTCGAGGACCTCCTCGAGGGAGCTGCGGAAGGCCTCCGCGTCGTCGAGGGCCGAAACGGGTCGGGCGGGAACCTCCTGGAGCCGGTATCCGGCCTCGGCCGCCGCCCTCCTGAGGTGGGGCACCTCGCGCGCATGAGCGATCACGACTCCCCGCCGGGGCGCGATTGCATGCCGGCGATCGAGCGTGTCCGTGTCGGGAGGCACGTCGGCCGAGACCACCGACACGTCTTCCGGGTCGGCGATCGACTCCTCGAGGAGCCGACGCGCCTCGGGCGGAGACACGGAGAGCCAGACCGGGACGTTCACATCGCCCACGACCCCCGAGGCGTAACCATGCACGAGGAGGTGGTCGGCGGCATCGGCAGCCCGATCCTCGTTGCGGAAGAAGCAGATCACATGACGCGCGCCCTCGTCGAGAACATCGGACACGGCCGAGACGAGGGCTTGCGTGGTTCCTCGCCCCTCGACGGTCAGGACCTTGAGCGCGCCACGCTGGACCGGTGACTCCTCCCCGTCTCCCGCAGCGGCATCACTCGGAACGAAGACCGACCGGGCAAAGTGCCGCTCGACGAAGCTCCGAGCCTCCTTCGTGAGGGGGTCGCCAAGGACGATCCCCTGAAGCTCCTCGCCCCGCAGCAGCGAGACGATCTCGTCGACCTTCTTAGTGCCCTCGCCGTCGAGGGTCATTCCGGCCCCGTCCAGGACGAGGATCGAGACGCCCGATACCGAGACCTCGCCGGACTCGACCGCCGACGAGAGGTCGTCAGAGGTCGTGAACAGGATGTCTGCGAGTTCCGGGAGTGCCCAGTCTCCTCCGAGCGCGGCAACCCGATGCCCGGTCGCAAGGGCCAGCCTGCCCAGGAAGCGAGCGGCCTCGATCGCTGCCGGGCGGGTCGGGGTGATCACGAGGCCGCCGGGCTGCCCAGCCTCGGCGGGCAGCCGGTCCAGAAGGGGTGCTCCGTAGGCGAGCAGGACCCCGGCCCCCGGGCCAGCCCGCACTGCGGCGGAGTGTCCCTTGCGCAGCACCGGGATCGAATCCTGCTGGATCGCCGTCGGGGCCTCGATCCCCTCGGCGGCGAGCGCTTCGACCAGGTCGGGCTTCAGCCCGAGATCTTCAAATGATTCCATCGGGCTCTCCCGAGCCGGGGCCGCCCCGGTCTTCCGGTTCATAGGGCAGTCGGTTCAGGAACCGCTGCACTTCGTAGTCGAGTCTCGAGGTGCGCAGCCGATCGGTCTCGGCCGTCACCTCGGTGTAGAGTGCATGGGGGTGAGCGTGCAGGACCACCGTCCCCTCGTCACCCGAATAGGTCGCGCCATGCTCCGACTCGCGCGACCGCGCGACCCCGACCAGCCGGGGCAGGATCTCCTGGGCCCGCTCCAGCACCTCGGCTGGACGCAGCGCCGTCTTTCTCACATAACCGGCCATCTCGTCTCCTCACTCATCCATGATCGGGGAGTGCACGTCCGGCGACTCCCCCTTCGACAGGTCGATCCCACGCAGAAAGCCGTCGAGTTCCTCCCAGGTGCGGAAGCCCTCGAGGCGCGCACCGCCCGCGACGATGGTTGGCACGCCACGGATCCCGCGGGAGCCAGCCTCGCGTCGTGCCTCCTCGACCGCCGGTGTGAACCGGTCCACGCCGAGCACAGTTCGGGCCTCGGCCGGATCAAGTCCGGATTCCTCCGCGACCTGCAGGAGCAGGTCGACGCGTCCAAGGTCCTCGCCTCTCTCGAAGCGGGCCGCGAAGAGTGCACCGATCACGGCGAACTCGCAACCCTTCTCACGCGCGAAGAGGCTCAGCTCGATTCCCTTTCGGCTCCATGGAGCCACCGACGGGGGCTCGAAGCGGATCCCGGCCTCGTCCGCGAGCGTGGCCATGGCATCGCGAAGCGCCTTCCACCCCGGATCCTCATCCGTGACGAAGGGCGCAGGTGGCGGGCGAAGCTCGAGCGGCAGCGCAAGCAGACCGGCCCCCGACCCCGACTTCAGGAGCTGGTCGAGCCGCCTCCAGACCAGGTAGGACCCCGGATCGATCAGGTCGTAGGCAAAGAGCATGGCCCTCCCGGGGCCGCTGATTGTACACGGGATGAGCGATGAATCTCGATCCGGATCGGTCTGGTGGCAACCTCTCCCCGGGTCGCCCGCCTTGCCCCGCGGGGCGCTGAAGAGAGATATTGCGCACCCGTGCACCCCCGGGAAGGGGGAGCGGCCACCTGTTCACCCCCGCCCGCCCTGGTCCGCCCCATGGAACTGAGCCCCAACGTAGCCGCGCTCCAGCCCTCGGCCACCATCGCCGTGAGCACCCTCGCCCGAACACTGCGCAGCGAGGGACGGGACATCCTCGACCTGAGTGCCGGAGAACCCGACTTTCCCACCCCGGCGTGGATCTGCGACGCCGCAGTCAGGGGAATCCGGGAGGGGATGACCCGCTACACCCCGGCTCCCGGGCTCCCGGCGCTGCGGGCGGCTGTGGCAGCCGGCGCCCGTGCGGGTGGCGCGCACCCCGAATGGGCCATCGAGAGCGACGCGGTCGTGGTCTCGTCCGGCGCCAAGCAGGCTCTGTTCAACGCCTGCTTCTCCCTCTTCGGTCCGGACGACGAGGTCATCATCGCTACTCCCTACTGGACGAGCTACCCCGAGATCGTCGGGCTTGCCCGGGCGAGTTCGGTCTTCGTCGCCGGGCCCGAGGAGAATGGCTTCCGCCTCACCCCGGCCGAGCTCGACGCGGTGGCCACCGACCGGACGCGGGGGCTGATCCTCTGCTCCCCCTCGAATCCCTCCGGAGCCGTCTACTCCCACGAGGGGCTCCGTGCGATCGCGAAGTGGGCGCGCGAGCGGAACGTTGTCCTGATCTCGGACGAGATCTACCGGTGGATCCACTTCGGGGACGAGGAGCAGGCCCCCGGGCTCCTCTCCCTTGCCCCGGACGAGGTCGGGCCCTTCGTCGTGATCGACGGCGTCTCGAAGAGCTGCGCGATGACGGGATGGCGCATCGGGTGGTCGATCACCGAGCCCGCGCTCGCGAAGAAGCTCGGCGCCCTCCAGAGCCACACGACCTCGAACGCGGCCACCCCCTCCCAGGCCGCCGCCCTCGCCGCCCTCACCGACGCAGAGCGCACCCGGGGCGAGATCCGCTCCATGGTCACCGCCTTTCGCCGGCGCCGCGACCTCGTCGTCGCCCGGGTCCGCGAGTGGCTCCCGCACCTCTCCTTCATCGAACCCCAGGGGGCCTTCTACCTCTTCCTGCGGGTCGACGGGGAGTACCGCGACGGGGTGACCGACTCCACCGCCTGGTGCTCGCACGTGCTCGAGGAGACCGGGGTCGCGATGGTGCCCGGCGCCGCCTTCGGCGATGACCGCTACGTTCGGCTCAGCTACGCCACTTCCGACGACATACTGGAAGAAGCGATCCGGCGCCTCGCCGAGGACCGCGCACCCCTCACCTGAGGCGGGCCACCACCGAGCGCAGCGTCTCGAGGGTGCGCACCCGGTAGCCACCCCCGAAGAGCCGCACGTGCACGAGGAGGGGGTAGAGGGCGTAGATCGACCGGCGCACCTCCCGGTACCCGGGAAGAATCGGGCTTTCCGCCTCGATCGCCCGGAACACCTCCCGGTCGAAGCCGCCGAAGAGCTCCATCATCGCGAGGTCCACCTCCCGGTGCCCCCGGTAGCTCGAGGGGTCGATGAGCCATGCCTCGCTCCGCGCGTCGACCACGACGTTTCCCGACCAGAGGTCCCCGTGGAGGAGCGCGATCCCGTCGGCCTCCCAACCCGCAAGGGCCCCCTCCATCGAGCCGAGGAGCCATTCCATCTCGGCATCGGCCCCGCCGTCGAGTGCCCCCGCGCGGCGCACCTCCTCCCATCGCTGACCGAGGCGCGCCTCGGCCCAGAACCGGGGCCAGGAGAGCCCCCCGGGATTCATCTGCTCGAGGGGTCCGATCCGGTTCGGGGCGTCCCACCCCGGCTCCGCGCCCGGGAGCGGGCGGTGGAGCCGCGCCAGCCCCTGGCCGAGCGCCCGGGGAGTGTCAGGGCTCGCCGCACCTGGCTCGATCCACTCGAGGAGGAGCCAGCTCGGTCCGGGCCCGACCTCTTCCGAGACGCCCAGCACGCGGGGCACGGGAGGGCCACCCGCAGCCGCGAGGGCACGGAGGCCCGATGCCTCCTGGGCGAACCCGCCTCTTACCGGGTCGAGAGCCCACTTCACGAAGGCAAGGCGACCACCCTCGGTCTCGAGGCGGGCCGCCGGATGAATGCAGCCGCCACCAAGGCGTTCCACGAAGCGGACAGGGTCCGGCGCCACCTCGCCGAGCTGGAGCTCGACTTCGCTGCGAACGCCGGGAGGAAGGGTGTCCGGGTCCGGCATCGTTCAGCGGTGCGGTCCGCCCTCGAGGTGGTCGAGAAGCTCGGAGCAGGAGCGATGGACCATGTCGAAGACGCGTTCGAATCCATCGGGCCCCCCATAATAGGGGTCAGGCACGTCGAGGTCGTCCGTGGCCTCGGGATCGAACTCGCGCAGAAGGCGAATCCTTGCCCCCTGCCCCTGTCCGATCTCGTGGGCATCGAGGCGATTCTGCTCATCCATCGCGACGATGAGGTCGAAACGGTCGAAGTCGGAGGGTTCGAGGCGGCGGGCTGAACCCTCGAGGCGGATCCCGTTCCGGAGGGCGACCTCGACGGAGCGCGGGTCGGGGCGCTCCCCGACATGCCAGCCACCCGTTCCCGCGGAATCGACCTCGTAACGGTTGGCGATTCCCGCGCTTCGGGCGAGGTCGCGGAAGACCCCCTCGGCCAGAGGTGAGCGGCAGATGTTGCCGAGGCAGACGAAGAGGATCGAGCGGGGCGTGGCGTCGGGAGAGGGCATGGCATCGGGGTCGGGCGAACAGGTACCGCGGCCACAGGCAGTCCCCTGCACGGCGGGGAATGGGCGGAACCACGGCGCACGGTTACAATATAAGGTCTGGGCTTCTGCGGCCGTAGTCGGTTCCTCGCCGCTGGATGGACCCGAACTGGAACCCGATCCGGAGTTGTGCGTGCGCGAAGTGGAGACATTCAGGGAGCTGGGACTTTCCGACGAGGTCCTTGCCGCGATCGAAGCGCAGGGGTGGGAGCGCCCGACCCCAATCCAGCGCAAGGCGATCCCGGCGGGGCTCGAGGGGCGTGACATCGTCGGCATCGCACAGACGGGTACGGGAAAGACGGGAGCCTTCATGATCCCCTCCCTCGAGAAGGTGCGACCCGGCGAAGGGCTCCAGGTCCTGGTGCTCTGCCCGACCCGCGAACTCGCGCAGCAGGTGGCCGAAGATGCGAAGCTGCTCATTCGCGGTCGTGCGATCCGGGTCGCCGATGTCGTGGGAGGCGTCGCGTACGAGCCGCAGATCGAGGCGCTCCGGGGGAACTGGGAGGTGATTGCGGCGACGCCCGGTCGATTCAACGATCACATGGAGCGCGGGAACGTCAAGCTCGACTCGCTCAAGGTCCTGATCCTCGATGAGGCCGACCGGATGCTCGACATGGGGTTTCGGCCGCAGATCGAGGATGTCCTGAGACGTTCGCCCAAGTCGCGACAGAGCATGCTCTTCTCCGCGACGATGCCCCACGGGGTCCATGCGCTTGCCCTGCGGATCACGGACGACGCGGAATGGGTCGAGGCGGCACCCTCCGGGACGATTGCCGACCTGATCGAGGAGCGCGTCTACATGGTCAAGCCGGACCGGAAGCCCGACCTCCTCGTGGAACTCCTGGACGAGCCTTCCTGGGACCAGGTTCTCGTGTTCACGCGCACGAAGGTCGGGGCCGATCGGCTCGAGGCGCACCTGAAGCGCACTGGCATCGGCGCTGACGTGATGCACTCCGACCGCCGCATGCAGCACCGTGTCCGGGCCCTGGATCGCTTCGCTTCCGGGACGATCCGGGTTCTCGTGGCCACGGACGTGGCGCAGCGAGGGCTCGATGTCGAGGGAATCAGCCACGTCGTGAACTTCGATGTGCCGATTGACCCGGAAGACTACGTGCACCGCATTGGTCGGACGGGACGCGCGGGGGCCGCCGGGACCGCGGTGACCTTCGTGACGGCCGGGGAACTCGGACACCTCCGCTCGATCGAGCACCGTCTGGGCCGGACCCTCGAGCGCATCTCGCTCGAGGGCTATGACTACACCGGGGAGTCGCAGGGCGCGAAGGAGCGCGCCGTGGCGAAGCACTCCCGGAGCGGAGGAGGCATCGGATCGAAGTCGGCCGACGACCTGAGCGACGAGGAGCTCGCGAAGCTCCTGGGGCACTCGAGCTGAGAACGGTCGGGCCGATGCCCCGAATCCCTCCAGGGTTTCTCGCCCTCCTCCTGACGATGGTGTGGAGCATGACGGGGTGCACCTTCGAGCATCGGGGAAATGGTGCGGGCGAAGCGGACCCCGACCTTCCGGCCGTGATCAGCGACACCACAGCCGGAGAGCCGACACCGCCGCGGAGCCCGGAGGTGCCCGTGCTCGAGGCGCTCCGGACCCACCGGGAGGCCGTGGGACGAGGTGATCTCGCGCTCGCGCTCGCCCTGCTGCACCGGGAAGCGACGCTCGCGGACGCGCTCCTCGCCACGGTGGACGAAGAGCTGACGCGGGGCGAGCTCCTCCTCGAACTGCGGTCTCGCCTTGGGGCGGGCTATCACCTCGTCGAGGTGTCCGTCGAGGCCTCGGTGCATGACGAGAGCGCCCTGGTTGTCTCGCGCCTCCTACTCGAGGGGCACGAGGGGGCGGCTGGAGCGCTGGAGGAGATGAAGGGGAGGGGGCTGCGCGAGACTGCCTTCCTCCTGCTGACCCCGGAAGGATGGCGTATCCGTCACCTCCATCGATCGGTCGAGGGGGCAAGGTGAAGCTCCCGGTGAGCCTCGAGATGATTCGCGAGGCCCGCGAACGAATCCGGGAGCAGGTACCGGTCACGCCGCTCAAGCAGGCTCGCTCTCTCGAAGGAGTCCTGCCCGGGCGGGTGTGGCTCAAGCTCGAGAACCAGCACCGGACGGGGTCGTTCAAGGAGAGGGGCGCGCTGAACCGGCTCCTCGACCTCGACGCGGGTGAGCGGAAGCGGGGGGTGATCACGGCAAGTGCCGGCAATCATGCCCAGGCGGTCGCTTTCCACGCCACCCGCCTGGGGATCCCGGCGACGGTGCTCATGCCCGGCACGACGCCCCTAATCAAGGTGGGGAACACCCGCAGGTATGGGGCCGACGTGATCCTGCACGGACAGCGCTTCTCCGAGTCGATCGAACGCTCGCACGAGCTTTGTCGCGAGCGAGACCTCACGATGGTGCATGCCTACGACGACCCGCTGGTCGTGGCGGGGCAGGGAACGATCGGCCTGGAGCTGCACGAGCAGCTGGAAGGGTTGGACCACGTGGTGGTTCCGATCGGGGGCGGTGGCGTGATTTCGGGTACCGCGCTCGCGCTCAAGGCGCTCATGCCGGGGGTTCGGGTGGTCGGGGTCGAGGCCGAGGCTGCACCCTCTGCACTGCGCTCCCGGGAGGCGGGGAAAATCATCGAGGTGGAGACCTCCGAGACCCTCGCCGACGGCATCGCCGTGAAGCGGCTTGGCGAGGTGACCTTCCCCCTGATCGAGACCTTCGTCGACGACATCGTGACGGTCGGGGAGGAGGAGATCGCCAATGCCATCCTGCACCTGCTCGAACAGGAGAGGCTCGTCGTGGAGGGGGCAGGTGCAGCCCCTCTGGCGGCCCTGCTCTCGGGGCGGATCGAACTTCGAGAAGGCAGCCGAGCCGTGGCGGTGCTCTGCGGAGGGAACATTGATGTGAACATGATCGCGCGGATCATCGACCGAGGGCTTGTTCACTCCGGCCGGATGGTGCGCATCGTGGCAACCGTCCGCGACCGGCCCGGGTCGCTCGCGGGGCTGACGCGGGAGGTCGCGAGGGCCGGTGCGAACGTGCTCGAAGTGGCGCACCAGCGGGCCTTTGCCGACATCTCGGTCGGCGAGGTCGAGATTGCGATGCAGCTCGAGACACGGGGCCCCGAGCATGTAGACGATGTGCTGCGGGCACTGTCGGGGGCGGGAGCGCGGGTTCGTCGGGAGAGCCTGCCGCCGGCCTGAACCCCGGGGCTTGCGCGGTTCCCGTTTCGGGTGTAAACATTCATATAGAGGGTCGCCGCCATCCTGCGGCCCCCTGTGCGACCTCCACAACGGAAAGATTCCAGGCAGTTCCGGACGACCGACTCTTTCGGTCCCGCATCGGTGCGCTTCCGCGTCCGATCCCTGCGGGTGGACAAGCAAGACCAGCCAGACCTCCAACAGCCAGACCCGAGTCTTCCCTGCCCGGGATCGCCGTGTTTCCATGCGGTCGATCCGGACAGGGCGACGAAGTGGTTCCGGCAGGTCGCATGCTTCCGGCACTGCCTCCTTCCTGAATGTCCAGAGCAAGGAGGAGAACGAACGAAACCGATTGCCTCGTAAGCAACGCTCGGAAGGTCCGCGACCGCACTTCGGCGGTCGCGACGCATGCAAGTCTGTACGCAAGAGGAGATCTCATGCCGAACAAGGCCTTGTTCGCAGTATTGGCGGCGCTCGCCCTCGTCTTCGCCCCTCTGGGCGGAGAGCTGGCGGCGCAGCAGACGGGTGTGGTGACCGGTCAGGTCGTCGACGCCCAGACCGGGCAGCCGGTGGCCGGAGCGCAGGTGTCCGTGGAGGGCACGCGTTCCGGAATGA
>SLDT01000156.1 GCA_007125125.1 Gemmatimonadota bacterium
GGCGCGTCCAGATGGATGAGGGGGATCGGTTCGGTTGGCCGTCGGCCTCTCCGGCCATGTTCGGGGCTCGCTCCGGGGGCAAGGGAGTTCTACTCGATATCGGGGTGCACGCGCTCGATCTCGCCCACTGGTGGCTCGGAGGGGAGTTCGAGTTGACCTCGTACCAGGACGACTCCTTCGGCGGCTCCGAAGCTGCGACGTGCGCAGTCTTCGAGCAGACCGAGACTCAGGTCGAACTCAGGCTTAGCTGGCTGGCAAAGCGTGCGAACGAGTATACGATCGAGGGAGAACGAGGTAAAATCTCCTGGTCCATCTACGACCTTGACCGAATCACCGTATCGTCCAAGGAGGATGGTGCTCCCCGGGTGATCCGCATCCCAGGCGCACCCACGTCCTTTGACGGACTCGCCGACCGGGTGCTCGACGACTTCATCTCGGCCGTCCGGACCGGCAACGCCCCCTCGGTGGGCCCCTTGGACGTACTTCCACCGATGAGACTGATCGAAGGCTGCTACGCCAAACGGGACACCTTCTCCATGCCCTGGCATCCGTTCGACCTCCCTCTCAAGGCACAAACCCCATGACCTCTGACCGGAAGATCGTCGTTACCGGCGCCGGGGGATTCATCGGAGGCCGCGTCGTGGAAGCGCTGGTGCAACACCCTGAGGTTGGCCAGGTCGTGCCCACCGTTCGCAGGTGGGGTAGCTTGGCTCGGATCGGGCGATATCCCGTCGAGGCCGCACACTGCGACGTGTTAGAACCGGGGTCCTTGGTCTCTGCAGTCTCCGGAGCCGATGCCATCGTCCACTGCGCCGTGGGGGGCCGCGCCGTCACGGTCGAGGGAACCAGGAATGTTCTTCAGGCGGCGCTGACCGCAGGTGCTCGACGCGTGATCCACGTGAGCACAATCGACGTATACGGGCGGGCTGAGGGTACAGTCACCGAGGATCATCCGTTTGAGCGGACCGGGCGAGAATATGGCGACTCGAAGATTGAGGCAGAGGAGGCGTGCCAAGAATTCGTGCGGCACGGCCTAGACGTGGTCATCCTCAGGCCCGCCATCGTTTACGGCCCGTTCAGCGACTTGTGGACTGTGCAGTTCGCGGAGCGCCTCGAGTCCGGGAACTGGACGCTCCCGGCCGCCGCATGCCAAGGAACATGTAACCTCGTCTACGTGGACGACCTCGTTCGAGCGATCCTTCTCGCGATCGACGCCGATGTCGTGCCGGGATCTGCCTACAACGTAAACGGTCCGGACCGAATCACCTGGCAGAGCTATGTGGTGGGGTTGAATTCAGGGCTGGGGCTCCCGCCCCTCGACCCGCCAGCTGAGAGTCGGACCCGCCTGAAAACCAGGCTCGTCGAGCCTTTTCGGAAGATCGTGAAGAGCGGCTATGCGGCCTTCGAAGGGCCGGTACAATGGACCTATAAGCGATCTCGCCCGGCGCGAACGGTAATCAAGTCGGTCCAAAGCCTCCTCCGAAGGGTCCCCGCTCCGGCGGAATACGACCTATACGGCCGAGTCGTGGATATTCAGACGCTTCGAGCCGAAGCCGAGTTGGGCTACACGGCCACGGTTTTGGCAAGTGAGGGCATCGAACGGAGCGTCGCCTGGCTGCGCCATGAGGGCGCTTTCGGTCGCGTCACCTGAATTGGCTACTGCTTCGATCGATCGTCCCCTTTCGATTGTCCACCTCTGCGCCCCAGCTGAGGTCGGCGGTCTAGAACGCGTCGTCCAGGGTCTCTCAATTGAAGGAGCCGTGCGGGGCCACCAGCTCTCTGTTGTGGTCGTCCAACATCCTGAGGCGGACCTGACCCCATTCCTTTCGGAACTTAACCGGTCCGGAGTCGAGACGACTACTGTCCGCGTGAAGGGTCGGCGATATGTTGCTGAGATTCGAGAGATCTCGCGCCTCCTGAGAAAGGTTCGTCCCGACGTGCTCCATACACACGGGTACCGGTGTGACATCCTTCACGGCTGGCACGCGCGGCGGCGCGGCCTGGCCACGGTAAGCACCTTGCACGGCTCAAGCCGGATGGGTGGCCTGTCGCACCTCTTCGAGTGGATCCAACTGCGGGCCTTGAGGCGGTTCGACGGTGTTATCGCCGTTTCAAAGCCGCTCGAGCGTAAGCTCCTTGAACTCAAGATCACCGAGAACCGCCTTCACTTCGTGCCGAACGCCTGGACGCCTCCCGAAGATCCGGTCGGGCGTTTGGGGAGCCGGGATCGACTCGGGCTTCACAACATCGACGGCCCGACCCTGGGTTGGGTCGGACGGCTGATCCCGGTCAAGGGATGTGATGTATTTCTGGACTCCCTCCGCTACATCAAGGACCTTCGGTGGACTGCCGTGATCGTGGGAGACGGCCCTGAACGAGATTCTCTCCAGCAACGGGTCGAGCAGGAGGGCCTGTCACGGAGAGTCCGCTTCCTCGGCTCCATTCCGAATGCGGCTCGGTACTTTGCGGCCTTTGATCTCCAAGTCCTGAGTTCCCGTTCGGAAGGCACGCCCATGGTCCTCCTCGAGGCCATGGGTGCCAGGGTGCCCATCATTGCAACATCGGTTGGCGGAGTACCGGACATGCTCCAAGACGGCGAGGACGGGTGGATCGTCACCCCGGAATCCCCGACCAGCCTAGCTGAAGCGTTAAGGTGCGCGTTGTCCAGCCCTGCGGACAGGTCGCGTAGGGCCCAGAATGCTCAAGCCAAGGCCACATCGATCTACTCCCGGGAACACTGGATGCAGCTTCACGAGGAGGTGTATCGTGCTGCGATGGACAACGTAACCCGCCGAGTGTCCGGAAAGAGATGACGGAGTGAGTGGACTTCGGCCGTGGGCCATGCGCGCCGCCGAACTCGGCCTTGCGTCGCCCCGTTCGCGCTGGATCCACCCGCACCGGACCCGCGGCGGGACAGTAATCCTGGCCTACCACTACGTGATCCTCGACGATGAGCTGGTCACCGGGGAGGCCGCATTGCACCAGGCCCTTTCGGATCTCGAAGAGCACCTTGAGTTGATTGAGCAGTATGCATGCGTTTTGCCTCTGGGCGCCGTGCCAACGGAGCTCCCCGAGCATTCATCCGACGGGATCACCGTAGTGGGGTCGACGTTTGACTGCACCTACACCGCGGCCGTTCAACTAGCTGTTCCCCTTCTTTCCAAGAAGGGCTTACGATCGACGGTCTCGTAGACTCGGACCTCTTCGCCGAAGACGAGTCCTGGTGGGATGCCGCCGTCGTGAATTCGACGGAGCATGAGGATGTCTGTCCAGGGAGGTTGTTTGGAAAACGGAAGCCGGTGATAGAGGGGGCCTCGGAGAACAACCGGCTGAGAGGAATCCCGCACGAAAACCATAAACGCCCAGTTACTACTCCAGATTCCGGGGTTGCCGTATGGGCTGAATACGTCACCTACGGCCCCGAGGAAGCGACATATCCGAATCTTTGGCCGCT
Organism: Gemmatimonadota bacterium; assembly: GCA_007125125.1. GTDB lineage: Bacteria > Gemmatimonadota > Gemmatimonadetes > Longimicrobiales > Gaopeijiaceae > SLDT01. The sequence continues at coordinate 3,455 of SLDT01000156.1, forward strand.
ATTTCTGAACGACCGCAGTGCCGAGATCAGTACCTCCTGAGACTGGCTGGTCGGGTCGAGGCTTTCCATGGGAAAATGCTTTGCGTCTCCCTACGGAATTGCCTCTCCAGCTTTGAACGCAGCTTGCAAAGAGACGGGGATGGACTCGGCCGCCCTAATGAGTGTTTGATTTTTTCAGACCAACAGCCGGCATCGACTTCGCTTGCCCCGGGTTCCAACGCTGAGTAA
>SLDT01000078.1 GCA_007125125.1 Gemmatimonadota bacterium
GCCGCGCGCTCGGGGCGGGCGCGGCTCAGCTGGCGCGAGCAGAAGGAGCTCGAGGGGCTCTCGGAGCGGATCGCGGAGCTCGAGGAGGAGAAGGAGGCGCTCGCGGCCGGCCTCGCCGACCCGGCCGCCTTCGGGGACGACCCCGAGGCGCTCGCCGAGGCGGGACGACGCTTCGCCGCCCTCGACGCCGAGCTCGAGGAGAGCTACGAGCGCTGGATGGAGCTCGAGGAGCGTGCCGGGTAGACCGCGGGGCAGGACGAAGGGCGGCGGGAAGGGGAGCGCACCGCGTCGCGCACCCGGTGATACGCCGGGTGGCTCAGGGGGCCACGGCGCGGAAGAAGGCCCAGGCCTCCTCGGAGGCATCGATCACGGAGGTGGCGGGGCCCATGAAGGCGAGCCCGAAGAGGGTCTGGCGGGCCCCGGGCCAGCCATGGCCGGGCCCCTCGAGCCTCCAGTGGTGGACCGGGGCACCCGAGCTGCAGTCGTTCCACTCGATCCGGACCGCCCGGTGGGGCTCCTGGCCGAAGGGGCGCTCCTCGAAGCGCTCGTCCGTCTCCTCGGACCGGGCCGAGCACCCGTTTACCCCTCGCCAGTGGTCGAGGACCTCGATCGCGGGCACATGGTCGATCTGCACCCCGGTCAGGGGATACGGGGGCCCGAGCCCTCCCTCGTAGAGGGCGCGCGGGTCGTCGACGCTGTGAATGTAGAGGACCCGGACCGGACGGCTCCCCGGCCCCGCCTCGGTCAGGAGGGCCGCCCCCAGCGGGGCGATCGCCCGGATCCGGTCGCCCGCATCCGCGGCGAGCCGGAAGCTCATCATCGCGCCATTCGAGTGCCCGGTCGCGAAGACGCGCTCGGCGTCGATCGGGAGGCGGCCCTCGAGCTCGTCGAGAAGTGCGAGGAGGTAGCCGACATCGTCGATCTCCTCGGTGTGCGCGAGTCCGCAGCAACCCCCCGCGTTCCAGCTCCGCATGTCGATGCGCCCGGTCCCGTCCGGGTGCACGACGACGAAGCCCTCTCTCTCGGCGATCGCCTCGAACCCGTTCGAGTCCCGGAACTGTCGGGCGTTCCCGCCCCCGCCATGGAAGGCGAGGACGAGAGGCAGAGGCCGTCCCTCGCGCACCGCCTCCGGGACGAAGACGAGGGCGGTGCGTTCCGCGCCCCCGTGCTCGAGGGCGAGCTCGAAGGACCCCGGTCCGAGGGCGCGCACGTCGCCCGGGAGGGCGCCTCCCTGCGCGCCCCCGCACCCGCCGAGGGCCACAAGGAGGGCCGCGCCGAGGGCCGGGACGCGGGCCGGTGGGAGGACCGTCGCGAGGCCCCGAAGGGCAGGGGACTCGGCGCGAAGGGCGATCATGCGGGCTTCCGGTTCGGGTGCGAATGCGGCACCTTTGTCTCTACACGGGGGGGAGCCGGGCGGTGCCTCTGTCCCCGCCCCCGCACGCCGCACGCCACGCCAAACCCCGACAGGGCGCAGTCGACCATGAAGGAGCAACCCCCCTCGAGCATCTTCGACCGGATCCGGACGACGCGGATCGGGCCCCTCGGCCTCGTCGTCATCGCGGCCGTCATCGTCGGCTTCTACCTCCTCTTCGCAAACACCGACCTCTGGTACATCCTCCTTCCCTGACATGACCACTGCCGATTCGACCACGAGCGGGCTCCGCAACCTGAGCGAGCGCACCCTCGCCATCATCGTCTACGGGCTGAGTGCGGTCGTCTGCCTCCTCGTCGTGGTGCTCGTGACCGCCCCGCGCGCCCTCGTCTTCGACGGGCTCGACGTCTCGCGGCTCCCCGCCTTCCACGCCACCCTGAACGGGACCTGCGCACTCCTCCTCGTCCTGGGCTACCGCTTCATTCGCGGGGGGAAGGTCGACGCGCACCGGGCCGCCATGGTCGCCGCCTTCGCCCTCTCGTGCATCTTCCTGATCTCGTACGTGATCTACCACTCCCAGTCCACCGGGGCGAGCTTCGGGGGCGAGGGGTGGGTGCGCCCGGTCTACTTCTTCATCCTGATCTCGCACATCGCCCTGGCCCCGATCGTGCTCCCCCTCGCGCTCTACACCGTGGCCCGCGCCCTTCGCGGCGAATTCGGGCGGCACCGCCAGGTGGCGCGCTGGACCTTCCCGGTCTGGCTCTACGTCGCGGTGACCGGGGTGCTCGTCTACCTCTTCATGGCGCCCTGGTACGGCGCCTGACCGCGGTCAGTTCTCGGGGAGGGGGCCCTCCGGCCCGAGCCCCACGAGCTCGAGGAGGAGGAGCGCGTTGCGCGAGGTCGCGGGCCCCGGCCGGAGCCGGTAGTCGAAGTCGAGCCGGCGCCCGCCCTCGCCCTCGATGACCTCCTCCCGGAAGTGGATGTTCACCGAGCGCCCGCGCAGCTCGGGGGCGTCGGCCAGGGTCAGGTCGTGCGTCGTGACCGCCCCCACTCCCTCCGTCGCGAGGAGGTGCCCGAGGACGATGCGGGCCGCGGTGCGCCGCTCGGCGGTGTTCGTTCCGTGCAGGATCTCGTCGAGGAGAAAGAGGATCGGCCCCGCGCGCGCCGCATCGACGACCCTCCGGAGCCGCCGCAGCTCGGCCATGAAGTAGGAGACCCCCTCGGTGAGGGAGTCGCTCACCCGCATCGCGGTCCAGGGGAGCACGGGGCGCGTCGTGAAGCTCCCCGCCGCGACCGGTCCTCCCGCGAGCGCCAGGATCTGGTTCGCCCCGAGCGCGCGCAGGAGGGTGGTCTTCCCCGCCATGTTCGACCCCGTCACGAGGAGGAGCCGCCCCGGCTCCGGGAGCTCCACATCGTTCCCGACGCAGGCCTCCGGACGAAGGAGGGGATGCCCGAGATCGCTTCCTCCGAGGGGCCCTCCGCCCTCGGCCGCGACGACCTCGGGGAAGGCCCACGCCGGGTGCTCGGAGTGCAGCCCCGCGAGGGCCAGGACGAGCTCGAGCTCGGCCACGGCGAGGACCCAGGGCCCCGTCCGGGCCCCGTGGCGCGCCTGCCAGCGCTCGAGCCGGTCGAGCACATGGATGTCCCAGGCGCAGATCGCCGCGAGGGGGAAGTGGACGAGCGAGGAGTAGCGCACCGCCCCCCAGTCGCAGATGCGCGAGAGCCGGGCGAGCGCCTCGGGCGCCCCGTCGCCGGGCTCCCCGGCATCGCGCCGGATCCGGTCGAGGAGGGGGTCGTCGGCCGGGAGCCCGCGCGCCACCTCGAGGAGCCCCGACCAGCGGGCGGGATCACCCTCGCCCCCCTCCGCGGCCCCGAGCCGCCGGTCGGCCTCGGCCCCGGCCCACCGGTTCAGCCCCCAGGCGCCCGCGAGCCCGAGCGCCCAGAGGGGGGGCTGGAGCCACCCCGTGAACCAGGCCACCCCCGTCGCGAGGTTGAAGAGGGTGAGGGCGCGCGCGGCCGGGAGGGCCCAGCGCCGGCTCGCGAGCCAGGGCTCCTCCTCGCTCCACTGGAGGAAGGCAAGCGTTCGCCCCCCCGAGCCGCTCCCCTCGACACTCCGTGCGGCCAGCTCGAGCGCTTCCATGAGGTCGGGTTCGCGGGCGAGGCGGCGCACTCCGGCCTGGCGCTCCAGGTGGGCGGCCTTCCAGGGGGCGAGCTCGCGCGGGGCGGGGAGGGGAGCCGTGCCCGGCGCGAGGTGCGGCGCGAAGAGCCGGAGCGCCTCGCCGGGGCGGGGGGCGAGGGGGTCGAGGA
>SLDT01000147.1 GCA_007125125.1 Gemmatimonadota bacterium
ATCCGCACCGCTCGCCCCGGATCGGCCGCGACCTCCGCCGCTTCGGGCTCCTCGTCCCCTTCCCGGTCCCACGCGAGAAGCGCTTGCAGCGCCCGCTTCAACTGGAAGGGGCGCTCGGCGGTGGGACGGCGCAGGGCGGCGAGCAGGGTTTCGCGATCGTCGCCCTTGAGACCGTCGTCCACGAGGCGATCGCCGATCACCCAGCCAGGCCGACCGATCTCGAGCCCACGCAGTCCCTTCTGCCAGGCGGCCTTGAAGGTGCGCCCGATCGCCATCGTCTCCCCGACGGCCTTCATCTGGACCCCGAGGACCGGATCCACCTCGGGAAACTTCTCGAAGGCGAAGCGCGGGAATTTCACCACGACGTAGTCGAGGGCAGGCTCGAAGGAGGCCGGGGTGGTCCGTGTGATGTCGTTGGGGAGCTCATGGAGCCGGTAGCCGACGGCGAGCTTCGCGCCCACTCGGGCGATCGGGAACCCGGTGGCCTTCGAGGCCAATGCGGAGGAGCGCGAGACCCGGGGGTTCATCTCGATGACGAGGAGCTCGCCGGTGCCCGGGTGGACGGCGAACTGGATGTTGCATCCTCCCGCCTCTACACCGATCTCCCGGATGATCGCAATCGCGGCGTCGCGCATCCGCTGGTACTCGACGTCGGTGAGGGTCTGGGCCGGCGCCACCGTAATCGAATCTCCGGTGTGGACCCCCATGGGATCGAAGTTCTCGATGGAGCAGACGATGATGACGTTGTCGTCCCCGTCCCGCACCACCTCGAGCTCGAACTCCTTCCACCCGATCACGGACCGGTCGATGAGCACCTCCCGGATCGGCGAGGCGTCGAGCCCCCTGCGCACCGCTGCCTCGAACTCCTCCCGATTGTAGGCGATCCCTCCCCCGGTCCCACCCAGGGTGTAGGACGGCCGGATGATGGCCGGGTAGCTGGTGTCCTCCACGATCCGGAGGGCGTCCTCGATCGATTTCGCGAAGCCCCCGTGGGGTACGGCGAGCCCGATGCGGTTCATCGCCTCGGTGAACTCTTCGCGGTCTTCGGCCATCTCGATCGAGCGGGCATTGGCTCCGATGAGCTCCACCCCGTACGTGTCGAGCACCCCCTCCTCGTGGAGCTCCATGGCGATCGTGAGCGCGGTCTGCCCACCCATGGTGGGAAGGATTGCGTCCGGGCGCTCCTTCTCGATGATCCGGGTGACCCACTCGGTGGTGAGCGGCTCGATGTAGGTGCGGTCGGCCAACTCCGGATCGGTCATGATCGTGGCCGGATTGGAGTTCACCAGAACGACCCGGTAGCCCTCTTCCGTCAGGGCGCGAACCGCCTGGGTGCCGGAATAATCGAACTCGCAGGCCTGGCCGATCACGATCGGGCCGGACCCCAGGATCAGGATGGTTTCGAGATCGTCACGTCTGGGCACGGAATTGGACCCGGGGCGGATGCGGACGAAGGCGGATATCCCTCCCACGAGGGACATGGAGTCGCGAGCACGCGTGCGCGACGGCGGTGGTTAAGCTCGTCCGGTCCGCGATTGAAATCAAGGTGGAGGGGGGAGGAGGCGGCACGAAGTGACGTGTTTCCGTGTTGGGGATCGGGAACCGGTGGTATACTACTCGGACGTTCAGGCCGGTGGGTGATGGGGCCACCGGTGGGGGCTCTCGGCCGCAGCCCGATCCCGGGACGCGCGGTCGGGATCCCACCCCTCGAGACAAGGACGGGAATGAAATGAGCAAGAGAATTGGAATCCTCGCTGCGGCGGCGGTCGCGGCGTTCCTCGTGGTTGCTCCCTTCGCGGAGGCGCAGGAGCAGCCCATGGGGTTCTTCATCACGAGCGTGGGGCTTGGAGACGGAGCCAACCTGGGAGGCCTGGATGGAGCGGACCGGCACTGCCAGGCGCTCGCCGAGGCGGTCGGGTCGGGCAATCGGACCTGGCGGGCGTATCTGAGCCAGGCCCCCGCGGGAGGCCTCCCCCTCGTGAACGCCCGTGATCGGATCGGCAGCGGCCCCTGGTTCAACGCGAATGGGGTGAGGATCGCCTGGGACGTCGCCGATCTCCACGGAGATCATCAGCGCGACTCCAACAACATCCGCAAGCCGACCGCTCTGAACGAGAGGGGCGAGGAGGTCGGGGGCTCGGGCGACTCGCCCAACGAGCACGATATCCTCACCGGTTCCGACTCCCACGGTCGTCTCGCCCCGGGCAATGCGGCGGTGACCACCTGCAGCAACTGGACGAGCAACGAGCCCGAGGGGCGGGCGATGGTGGGACACCACGATCGACTGGGCGGGGCGAACGCCTCCTGGAACTCGGTGCACATGTCCAACGGGTGCGGCCAGGAAAACCTCGTGGCGACCGGAGGCGCTGGGCTCTTCTACTGCTTCGCTACCGACTGAACCTTCGCCCGGCTCCGGCCGGCCTTCCCATGAGGCCGGCCGGGGCGGGCCGTCACGGCATGAGCGCCACTCGGACCCGATATCCGGGAGCGTCCAGGGGCACCAGGCGGTTGTCCTGATCCACGAGCCTCCAGAGGGTGGCCTGGGGCGTGCCTCGTTGCAGGTCCGGCACCTCCACCGAGAAGCGCAGGACAGAGGGGCTGCCCGTGTGGATGACGACGACCCGCATCCCTCCCTCTTCTCCTGGCGGCGTATGGCTCCAGGCCTCCGCCCCCTCCTCGCCGCGCGCCTGCCCCAGACCCTCCCCCCCCAAGAATACCTTCGCCGCACCGAGCGGCGCCGCTTCGCCTTCCCACTCCACCGTCACCACGGCGCTTCCGGGCCCGCGGGGACTCGAGTCGCAGCCCACCGCCCCGAGCACGAGTCCCAGGCCCGAGGCGAGCGCGAGGAGGCGGCGAGTCACCGTCCCCCCCTCCCACCGAATCCTGGCGGGACGGGCACCCGGATCCGCACCGGTGCCCCCGAAGGCGGGGCGGCGGCCGCTTCGCCGTGCTCCTGGAGGTAGGCGCGTGCGTCCCCCAGGTCGAAGGTGTCGTTGCGGTTTCCCTGCCGGTCGAGAAAGATCCGGAGCTCGGGCGTGAGGAGATCCTCCATTCCCAGGAAGCCCGCGACGAGCTGATCCGGCGAGATCCACGGAGCGCGAACATCGAGGAGCACCCGGGTCAGCACGTCCCGTCCCGCGCCGTCTCCCACGCCCAGGGTGAACTCGAACTCGCCGGTCTCATAGGTCCGCCCCTTGAGCCGACCCGCCCCGCTCTCGAAGACGAATCCGTCCGGAAGGATCCCGTCCACGAACCTCCACTCGGCGGGTCCAGGACCACCACCCTCCACCTCGAACACGAACTCCTGGTCCTCCGCAGCTTCCGCCGAACGGGCCACGTGGACGGTGTCCCAGGTGAAGCGGGTGTCGAGGTGGAACTCGACGTCGTAGGGCGCCGACCCCACGAGCTCGATCGCTGAAAGAATCACCCCCATCCCGCGTCCCCGGTGCGTGATTGCGGCCGGATTCGTGCCGATGTGGAAGTCCCGGTTCCGGGTCTCGCACGGAACGTTCGGGTCGAAGAGGGGCGGATCGGACACGATGCAGCCCGGGAAGGGATCCCCCCGGTGACCCCGGTGTCCCCCGGGGTTGGCCAGGAAGTTGGTGCCGTCAGCCGAGCGGAGCCACACGCCCATCCGGTTCGGATCGTTGTTCACG
>SLDT01000214.1 GCA_007125125.1 Gemmatimonadota bacterium
GAAGAAGGCGCCCCGGGCTCCCCCGCCCCCCGCCTCGTCCGCGAGCTCCTCCGGCGGGCCGTGGCAGCGGGGGCGAGCGACCTCCACATCGAACCCGCGGGGGAGGGGCTCGCCGTGCGCCTCCGGATCGACGGCATCCTCCGCCCCGTGCGCGACCTCCCCCGCGCCCAGGCGAGCGCCGTGCTCTCGCGGATCAAGGTGCTCGCCGGGATGGACATCGCCGTGCGCATGCGCCCCCAGGACGGGGGCTTCGACCTCGCCGAGGGGGGCGCCCGCTGGGGAATCCGGGTCTCGACCCTCCCGGTCGAGGAGGGGGAGAAGGCGGTGCTCCGGCTCCTCCGCTCCGAGGCCGCCCCCGTCGGCCTCGAGGAGCTCGGGCTCACCGGCGACGACCTCGCCCGCCTGCGCCGGGCGTTGCGCGCGGGAAGCGGGGTCATCCTCACCGCCGGCCCCACCGGGAGCGGGAAGAGCTCGACCCTCGCCGCCGCGATCGCCGAGCTCGACCGGGAGGGAATGAACGTCGTCACCCTCGAGGACCCGATCGAGGTCCGGCTCCCGGGGGTGAGCCAGGTCCAGGTGCGGCCGCGCGCGGGGCTCACCTTCCCTTCCGCACTCCGCGCCGTCCTGCGCCAGGACCCGGACGTCGTGATGGTGGGGGAGATCCGCGACCGCGAGACCGCCGAGATCGCGATGGCCGCAGCGGTCACCGGCCACCTCGTGCTATCGACGATCCACACGATCGACGCCCCATCCGGGATCGCGCGGCTCCTCCACATGGGCGTGCCCCCCTACCTCGTCGCCGGCGGGCTCTCGGCGATCGTGGCGCAGCGCCTCGTGCGCCGGCTCTGCTCCGGCTGCGGAGGCGACCCGGCCGGATGCGCCGCCTGCCCCGACGGCTACCGCGGTCGCACGGGGATCTTCCAGCTCCTCGTGATGAACGAGGGGCTGCGCGACGACCTCGTTCGTGGCGCTGACACCTCCCTCATCCGTCGCCGCGCCCGCGCGGGCGGGATGGGCTCGATGGCCGACGATGCCCGCCGCAAGGTCGCCGAGGCGGTGACCTCGCCGCACGAGGTCGCGCGGGTCCTGCGGGAAGATCCCGGAGAAGCCTTCCCCTGTCGCGGATGCGGGGGTGCGGTGCCCCCGGAGGCGGCGGGGTGCCCCCACTGCGGGAGTGCGCTCGTGCGGAGCTGCCGCTGTGGTGCCCGGCTGCGCGAGGGCTGGCGGTTCTGCCCCGAGTGCCTCCGCCGCGCGCCCCCCGCGGTCTGATGAGGGGGGCGGGTGCGGATGCGGTCGACGGACTGCGCGCGGGCCCCGTTGCCGGTCGGTCCGGGAGGGCGCCTAGAAGGCTGTTGAAGAAGTACAGCGGCCCCCGTTGGGAGCGCAACGGGGCCGAATCGTAGGCGGTTCGTCGAAGACATAGCCTTGGCTACGTCGAGGCGAACCAACGACCGAGGCGGCCCCGTTCCGCCCCAACCTAAGGGCGATGGGGGGTTGCGGCCCTGGATCGGCGTTGGAGCGCCTCACCGATGCTACGGCATCGCTGTCGGCGCTCCGCCTTGACCAAGACCGCAAGACCCCTTCGCGGGGGCCGCTGTACTTCTTCAACAGCCTTCTAGCCCCCGCCAACCTCGCGCAGGAGGCGTCCGACCGGATCGCCCGCGCCCCGCCAGAGGTGGCGGTCCGAGACCCGGTTCAGGGCCACGCGAAGGGCGGGAAAGGAGCGCGCGACCTCGCGCAGGAGGCCGTCGACCCCCAGTTTCTCGGCCTGGGCGGTCTCGGCCGCCGCACGGAAGCCGGCCGTGCCCATGGCCTCGTAGTAGCGCCAGGAGGGGGCCCCGCGCCGGCGGCGCCTTCCCTCGAGGAAATCGGGGAAGAGGCCGGTCAGCCAGAGGGAGTAGTTCCCGAGGTGGCTCCGCAGGAGGAAGGCATCCCGGCCGTCCCCCTCGCGCATCCGCGTGACGAGGTCGACGAGGTAGGTGAATTCCTCCTCGGCGCCGGTCGAGATGCGCCAGGCACGGCGCCCGGATCCGAAGGCGAGAAGGAGGGTGGCGAGGTAGTCGGCGGTGGCCCGATCGTCGACCCCCCCTTCCAGAAGGGCGTGGCGCACGAGAACATAGAAGAGGATCGGCGGCGCCAGGGTGACGTCGGGTTCGGCGAGGAGCGCGGGCAGAAGGCGGGGGTCGTCGAGGAGGGCATCGATCCCTCCTTCGTCGAGGCGTGCGCGGGCCGAGGCCCGGAGCTCGGGGGCATCGCGGCCCAGGAGCTCGACGAGCGCCATGGCGTCCGATCGGTCGAACGAGGCACGAATGCGAGGCAGAATCATGTTGTCATCATCCTCCGGAAGGCCCCTCGGGGCACCTTCGCCGTCACGGTGGTGGACCGTGGTCTGCTCTTCGTCCTACACGGCGTTGTCGAGCCGGGTTCGCGGGTTCCCGCCGTGAAGCGGGACCCCGGACTCCGGCGGCGGCTCTTCTGGACGCTCTTCTTCGCGGCGCTCGTCCCGACCGCGGTCGCCCTCGCCGGAGGGACCTGGCTCCTGCGCGGGGTCGTCGCCTCGACGGGGAGTGCGGGACCCTGGGAGGCGGTCGCCGAGTCCGGGCGCGAGCTCCTCGAGCGGATCGAGGGGGAGGCCACGGACGAGGAGGTCGCCGTCGCGGCCGCGCGCCACCGGGAGATCCTCTCGGAGTCGCTTCGGCTCTCCCAGGTCTATGCCCTCGTGGGGGAGCGGGTCGTCGTGCTCCTCCCGGCGGCGGGACTCGTGCTCCTCCTCTTCACGGGGCTCGTGGCCGCACTCGCGACGGGGCGGCTGGCCCGGGGGCTCTCGGCACCGGCCGAGGAGCTCGCCGGGTGGATCCGGGCGCTCGGCGAGGGCCGGCCCCTGCCGGCGCACGGGGACAGTGGGCCCCACGAGCGCGAGGTGCGCGAGTTCCGGGAGCTCCGGAGCGGGCTCATCGAGGCGTCGGAGCGGCTCGCCGAGGCGCGGCGACGCGAAGAGGCGCGGATTCGCGCCCAGAGCTGGGCCGAGATGGCGCGGCGCGTCGCGCACGAGCTCAAGAACCCCCTCATGCCGATGCGGATGGCGTCCGAGCGGGTCGCCCGCGCCGGCGACCCGGCGACCGCCGAGGCGGGGGAGGTGCTCCTCGAGGAGATCGCCCGACTCGACGGGCTGGCCCGCTCCTTTGCCCAGTTCGGACGGCCCGAAGAGGGCCCCCCGGCCGAGGTCGACCTCACCGAGCTCCTCGCGGGAACCGCGGAGCGCCTCGCCCGCGAAGGGGCAACGATCGAGGTGGAGCTCCCCGCGGAGCCCCTCGTGATCGAGGGCCATCTCGCCGCCCTCGAGCGCATCGTCCGCAACCTCCTGAGCAACGCCTTCGAGGCCGCGCCCGAGGGCGGGATCCGCCTTGCGCTGTTCCGCGAGGGGTCGACGGCCGTGGTCCGGGTCGAGGACGAGGGACCGGGCATCGACCCCGAGATTCTCGACCGGATCTGGGAGCCGGACTTCACGACGCGGCGTCGGGGGACCGGGCTCGGGCTCCCCCTCGTTCGCAAGGCAGTCGAGGGCCACGAGGGCGAGATCGAGGCGGGGAACCGCGACGAGGGCGGGGCCTGGTTCGAGGTCCGGCTCCCCCTCGGGCGCTCGGCCGCCGACACCGCGAACCCATCCGGAGGGGGGCAAACGTGAAGATCCTGGTCGTCGACGACGAAGCGAACCTGCGCCGGATGCTCCGCGCCCTCCTCCAGGAGGAGGGATGGGCCGTCGAGGAGGCGGGCTCGGCCGAAGAGGGGCTCCGCGTTGCGAAGCGGGAGGAGCCGGACGCGATCCTGCTCGACCTCGTGCTCCCGGGACGCACCGGGCTCGATGCGCTCCCCGACTTCCGGCGGGTGGCGCCCGGCGCCCCTGTCGTCATGATGAGTGGCGAGGCGACGCTCTCCGACGCGGTGCGTGCCACGCGCGAGGGTGCCTTCCACTTTCTGGAGAAGCCACTCGGCTCCGAGGCGATCCTGGCCACCCTGCGGGGCGCCCTCGAGGTGAGCCGGGCACGCGACCTCGCCCGCGTGCTGCGCGACGAGATGGGTCCGGGCACGGAACTCGTCGGGCCGAGCGCCCCCCTCGAGCGGGTGCGTTCGATCATCCGCAAGGTGGCCCCGACCGACACGCGGGTGCTCATCACGGGCGAGAGCGGCACGGGCAAGGAGCTCGTGGCCTCGGCGATCCACGCCCTCTCGCCGCGCGCCGGCGGCCCCTTCGTGCGAGTGAACAGCGCGGCGATCCCGACCGAGCTCGTCGAGTCCGAGATGTTCGGTCACGAGCGGGGCGCCTTCACCGGGGCGACGGAGCGGCGGCGGGGTCGCTTCGAGCTCGCGCAGCGCGGGACGCTCTTCCTGGACGAGGTGGGCGACCTCGGGGAGGGGGCCCAGGCGAAGCTCCTGCGCGCCCTCGAAACGGGGGTGATCCAGCGCGTCGGGGGGCAGGAGAGCCTCTCGGTCGACGTGCGCCTGATCGCGGCCACGAACCGCGACCTGCGGGCCGAGGTGCGCGAGGGGCACTTCCGCGAGGACCTCCTCTTCCGGCTCGAGGTCGTCGAGATCCGGATGCCCCCGCTGAGGGAGCGCCCGGAGGACCTCGCGCCCCTGATCGAACACCTCGGGCACCGCCTGCGCCTGCGCCAGGGGCTGAGCGTGCCCGAGCTCGACCCCGACGCCCTCGCCCTCCTCGAGCGGCACAGCTGGCCGGGGAATGTGCGGGAGCTCCTGAACCTCCTGGAGCGCCTCGCGATCCTTCACGGGGGGGACCGGGTCGATGCCCGAGGGGTCGCCGAGCTCCTGGGCCCCGGCCGCACCGCCCCCGCCGGCGAACCGGGCGAGCCCCGCTACCGGGACGACGACGAGCGCACCCTGCGCGAGCGCCTCGACGACTTCGAGCGAACCCTCATCGCGGGGGCGATCGACGCCTCGGACGGAAGCATCGCCGAGGCCGCCCGCCGCCTGAAGACCGACCGAGCCAACCTCTACCGCCGGATGGACCGGCTGGGACTGCGAGATGACGACTGAGCACCGCCCCCTGTCCGAGCGCCGCACGCGGCTGGCCCTCCTCGCCGCCCTCGTGCCGCTTGCCCTCGCGCTCGCGATGCCTCCCGCCCTCGAGGCGCAGGTCCCCGTCCAGGAAGGCCCGCTCCCGCTCGAGGTCGAGCGCCACGCGATCGAGCTCGCGAACGCACCGGGGACCCTCCGTCTTCCCGGGCGCGCCCTCGTCCCCGAGGGCTCGGTCGTGACCGGCGACGTCGTCGTGCTCGGGGGTGGGCTCCGTCTCGGGGGCCGGATCGCGGGCGAGCTCGTCGTCGCGAACGGCGACCTCGTGCTCGCGCCGGGCGCGGTGGTCGAGGGCGCGGTCCTCCTGCTCGGGGGCCGGCTCGTCCTGGAGGAAGGCGCCACCGCCCCCGCCGACATCCGGATCCATGCGGCCCCCCTCCGCTACCGGATCCGTGGCGATCGGGTGGTCGGGATCGGAGAAGGGGGGGTCGTGCCCTCGCGGTTTCTCGAGTCGGACCTGGGTTTCGGCCGCACCCGCTTCACCCTCCGCGCCGACGGGGCCTACAACCGGGTCGAAGGGCTCCCGGTCGCCTTCGGGCCCGTGGTCGAGACGGGTGGGCGCAACCCCCTGGTCCTGAGTGCGTTCGGGATCTGGCGCTCGATTTCGGGGCTGAGCCTCGACACGGACCGGATGGGCTACGACGTCTCGCTCTCGCAGGGAATCGGCGGACGCGGAACGGCCTCGCTCGCCCTCGGTGCCTTCCGCCGGATGCGCCCGATCGAGGAGCGCGGGATGAGCGACCTGGAGAGCTCGCTCTCGACCTTCTTCATGCGGCGCGACTACCGGGACCACTACGATGCGGAGGGCTGGGATGCGACGCTGACGCTCCGGCCGATCACCGTTCCCCTTCGCGTCGAGCTCGCCTTCGCCGAGGAGGAGCACGGGTTCGCCCCGATCGAGGGTCCCTGGTCGCTCGGAGACGGCGAGCGGCCCTGGCGCCTGCAGCCGAGGGTCGGTGAGGGACGGGGCACCTTCTTCACGGGACGCGTGGAGTGGGACTCGCGCGACGACCCCCGCCATCCGGCCGACGGATGGTGGGTGCGCCTCGAGGCCACCCGGCAGCTCGGGGGCGCGCTCTCCCTTCCGCCCTCGGACTTCGGGCCCGAGGTGGCCTTCGAGCGGGTTTCGCGGGGCGTGGTCGACCTGCGCCGCTACGCGCGGATCACTCCGGCCTCGTCCCTGCGCGCCCGGTACTTCATGTCGGGCTCGCTCCGGGGGCACCCCCTCCCGCCCCAGTTCCAGTCGGCGCTCGGGGGCGAGGGGAGCCTGCCCGGTCACCGGCGCTTCGACGTGGACTGCGGGGCGCGCGAGGGGCCGCTTTCCTTCACCCTCTCGAGCGGAGAGAACGAGGCCTTCACCGGGTACGGGTGCGACCGGGTGCGGCTCGCGCAGCTCGAGCTCGTGCATGCTCTGCCCCTGGTCTGGGACCCCTTCCCGGACGGGTTCGGTGACCCGGAGCTCGCCGGGCTGACCCGGATCCAGCCCTCCGTGTCAGTCTTCTTCAACACGGGAGACGGGAAGGCGCACACGCTCGAGGCGATTCCGAACCGGAGGAACGAGCGCAGGCACTCGGACCTCGGGGTGGGGCTCGGCGCGGGACCCCTCGGCCTCTACTGGAGCTACCCGCTGAGCGAGAGTGAGCGCGGCCTGAACTTCTTCGTGCGGCTCGACTACCGCTTCTGAGCGTGCCTCGAATGGGACGGTTTTCGCGCGCGGGGCTCGTTGCGGCCCTGGTCCTGGCCTGGCTCGCCGGGCCGGGGCCGGGGGAGCTGTGTGCGCAGGCGCGTCCGGCCCCCCTCGAGATGGGAGTGCGGAGCGCGGATCGGGCGCCCCTGCCGGTGCTCGGGCCGGTGCTCTCGTCGGCGGGGGTGCGGCGGTCGCTCGAGGCGGGGCTCCCGGTGCGGGTGAGCGTGACGACCGAGCTCTGGCGGGTGGGGTTCCTCGATGCGCAGGTCGCCCGCCACGAGTGGCGCGCCTCGGTCCTGCACGACCCCCTCGCGCGGGTCTACCGCGTCGAGACCGGGGAGGGGGAGGAGTTCACGGCGAGCTCCCTCGAGATGGCCGAGCTCATCCTGGCCGAGCGCCTGCGGGCGCCCCTGCGGCCAACGCGTGAGGGGCGCTACTACTACCTCGGTCGCCTCGAGGTGGAGACCCTCTCCCTCTCGGACCTGGACGAGCTGCGGCGGTGGTTGCGGGGTGACCTCGCCGCCGCAGTCGAGGGAGAAGGCCGGCTGGGCGGCGCCCTCGGCCGGGGGGTTCAGCGCATCCTGATCCGTCTCCTGCGCCTCCCGGCCGAGAGCTTCCAGGCCAGGAGCGTCGTCTTCGTCCATCCGGGGTGAGGGCTCAGCTCCCGAAGCGGCGGGTGCGCACGGTGAGCTCCTCGATCCGCGGGAGGTCGGGCTCGACCCCGATCCCGGGGCCCTCGGGGAGGGGCATCGCCCCGTCCCGGAGCTCGAACTCCGGGGTCACGATGTCGCGGGCCCAGTAGCGACGCGAAGCCGAGATGTCGCCGGGGAGGGTGAAGCCGGCGAGGGTCGCGAGGGCGAGGTTGTGGGCGCGTCCGATCCCGGACTCGAGCATGCCCCCGCACCAGACCGGGACCCCGCGCGTGCGGCAGAGGTCGTGGATCGCAAGCGCCTCGGCGAAGCCCCCGACCCGGCCCGGCTTGATGTTGATGATGCGTCCCGCGTCGAGCTCGAGGGCGAGGCGGGTGTCGCCGAGGGAGCGGATCGACTCGTCGAGGCAGATCGGGGTCTCGAGCTCGGCCTGGAGCCGGGCGTGGTCGAGGAGGTCCTCGTGGCCGAGGGGCTGCTCGATCATCATGAGGTCGAGGTCGTCGAGCTCGCGCAGCCGGGCGGTGTCGGCGAGGGTGTAGGCCGAGTTCGCGTCGGCCATGAGGAGCGCCTCGGGGAAGCGGTCCCGCACCGCGCGCAGCATCTCGAGGTCGCGCCCCGGCTTGATCTTGATCTTGATGCGCGCGTACCCCTCCTCGAGGTATCCCTCGACCGCGCGGAGGAGGGCGTCGTCGCTCGGCTTCAGCCCCACGCTGACCCCGACGGGGAGGGGGTCGCCCGTGCCGCCGAGGAGTTCGTGGAGGGGCATGTGGAGGAGCTTCGCCTGGAGGTCCCAGATCGCCATCTCGATCCCGGCGCGGGCCATCGGGTGCCCGCGCACCCAGGGCACGTGTCCGAGCACCTCATCCGGTCCCTCGATCTCGCGGCCGGGAAGCCCGGGGAGCAGGAACTCGTTCAGGATGTGCCAGGCGGTCTCCGTGGTCTCGTAGGAGTATCCCGGGTCCTCGGCCGCCACGCACTCGCCCCACCCGATGCGCCCCTCCTCGCCGAAGACGCGCAGGAGGAGGATGCGCCGGTCCTGGCGGGCACCGGTGCTGATCTCGAAGACTTCGCGGAGGGGGAGCCGGAGCTCCCGGAGTTCGACCTCAAGGATGCGCACGGCGGGCCTCGTCGTCACGGCGGTGGAGGAGGTAGCGGGCCACGCCCATGGCGTGGGGTGTGATGGTCCGGTCACCGGGGGCAGAGGCGGCGGCCTCGTCGCCGGGAGCAGCCCGGTCGCCGGGAGCGATCCGGTCGCCGGGAGCGGCCTCGTCGCGCCGGAGTCCCCGCACCTCCCACCCGCGGGCGAGGTAGTGCACGAGGACGGGGCGGGTGGCCTCGCGCCACTCCCGGGCGAGGTCGGGGTCGCGCCCCTTCAGCGCCTGGATGTTCGAGGGGATCGCCACGCTCAGCCGATCCGACTCGAGCCCGAGCCGGGGGATCCCGGGGCGCGGAAGCCCCGTTCGGGGGTCCGCCCTCTCGGCGGGCTCGAGGGCGGGGCGGGTGGCGGGCTCGGTCGCCGGGGGCTGTCCAGCCCGATCGCCTCGGGCGCCCTCGGTGCCTTCCTCCGTCGCCGGGGCGGGCTCGGTTCCGGGGGCCTTCTTCCCGACGAGCGCGCGCACGCGGGGGGAGTCGAGCTCCCAGATGGCGACGAAGCGGTCCGTGCCGATGCCTTCGTGGAGCGGGGAGTCCGAGCTCCCGTAGGCGTCCTCGATGTACTCGCGCGCGATGACCCCGAGGCGTTCGAGGTTCAGCCAGGCGTTTCCGGCCTCGAGGGGGTCGAAGGTCCAGTAGACGCGCCGGACGCCGAGCGCGAGCAGCGTGTCGCGCTGGTAAAGCTTGAGGGCGCGGCCGAGGCCGGCTCCGCGCAGCTCCGGACGCACGGCGAGCATGTCGGACCAGTGGACCGGCTCGCCCTCCTCGATCCCGGTGAGCCCGAAGACGAAGCCCTCGAGGGTGCCGTCCGGCGCGAAGCTCCCGGAGACGACGCCCCCGAGGCGCTGGCTCGCGCGGAGGATCGCGACGGGGACGCGCTCGCTGAAGTCGCGCCCCCAGGTCTCTTCCTGGAGGGCGACGCAGGCGCGGAACTCCTCGAACCCCTCGAGGGGCCGGATCTCACCGTGCGTCATCGAGTCCGAGGGTGCGGGTGAGGAGGGCGTCGAGCTCGGGGCGGGCGTCGGGGGCGCGGACGTCGAAGGCGGGCACCCGGGCGAGCTTCCGGACGAGTTCGACCCCCGCGATCGTGTTCGTGGCGATCCCGGTCACGAAGTCCGGCCGCACGCCGAAGGCCTGCATGATCCCGACGACGGCGTACGGATCGGAGGCGCAGAGCGCGGTGAGGCAGATGGAGGGACGGAGGCGCTCGATCGCGCGCTCGCCATTATAGGGCTCGAGGGGCGAGGCGCCCACCTCGACGACGGCCACATCGACGGGGTCGCCCTCCGTGCCGGCCGCGGCCGCGGCGAGCCGCACGAGGAGACGGTCGAGCGCCGGTGCGTACTCCTCGGCCGGGCAGACCGTCGAGGGGAGCCCCGCGTCGACGAAGTCGAGGACCGGGTCCGCACCGCAGTCGGCCATCGTGAGGATGTCCCGGTAGCGTCCGGCGCCCGCCACCTTCATCCCCATCACGCGAAGCCCCCGGCCGACGAGGCGACGGATGAGGACGCGTGCGGTGGCGGTCTTTCCGGCCGACATCGAGGTCCCGATCACGAGGATCACCGGAGGAAGGGGGGCGTCGGTGCCCGACGATCCCGCGCGAGCGGCCCCCGGCGCACCTCCGATCGCGAAGTCCTTCATCCGCAGAGGGGTGCCCGCGCGCACGGCGTGGCCGCGGTAGGCCACGCGCGGCAGGGGCGGGACGAGGGCCGAGCGGGAGGTCAGCCGGCCGAGGAGTCCTCCTCCAGTGAGGATCTCCATCTCCCCGTTGTCGCCGACCTCCTCCCAGCTCCCCGTGGCCTCGAGGGTGGCGTGGCGGCGGCCGAACGCCCCGACGACGAGGTCGCCGCGCCCGATCTCGACGAGGCGGCCGGTGGGGAGCTCGAGCTGGACGGCCGGTGCATCGTCGAGGACCTCGACGACGACGTAGTCGCCATTGGACCAGGCGTCGCGGGCGAGGGGTGTGACCTCGAAGGGGCGGCGGTCGAGGTCGGCGATCCGGGTGAGGGAGCCGTGGAGCACGATCGGGCCCGAGCGGCCTCTGGCGGGTGGGTTCGGCATCAGCCCGGTTCCTCGATCGAAGGGAGGAGGAGGAGCCCGGCGAGGAGGGCCGCGCGCTCCGGCATCCGCTCGATCTCGAGGTGCTCGTGCAGGGCGTGGGCCCCGTCGCCGACCGCGCCGAGCCCGTCGAGGGTGGCGGTGAAGAGGCTCGTGGTGTTCCCGTCGGAGCCTCCGCCCGACATGCCCTCGTCGAGCTCGAGCCCGAAGCTGTCGGCCACCTCGCGGGCCGCCTCCCAGAGGGCCCGGTTGCGGGGGGTGGGCTCCATGGGGGGGCGGTCGACCCCGCCACGGACCTCGACGCGGGTGCCGGGGGTGACGCGGGCGCGCTCCTCGAGGGCGTGGATGGCCGCCTCGACCTGGCGGCCGTCGGCCAGGGTCCGGACGCGCACGTCGACGACGGCGCTCGCCTCGGCCGCGACCATGTTCGGACGCGTGCCCCCGCGGATCTCGCCGACATTGACGGTGATCCCCCGCTCGAGGTCGGAGAGCCCGTAGAGCTCGGGAACGAGGTGGGAGAGCTCGTGGATCGCGCTTGCGCCCTCGCCGGGGGCGAGCCCGGTGTGCGCGCTGCGGCCGATGACGCGGATCTCGAAGTGGCCCCCGCCGCGGCGGCTCGTCTTGAGGCGCCCCTCGGGGCCGAGCCCGGGCTCGAGGACGAGGGAGCGCTCGACCGCGCGCGCGAGGGCGCGGACCCGGCCCTTCGAGTCGTCACTCCCCGTCTCCTCGTCCGAGTTCAGGAAGAAGACGGGGGTGACCTCGGGCTCGAACCCGTGGGCATGGATCGCCTCGAGGGCGAAGAGCGCCTGCACGATGCCCCCCTTCATGTCGAAGACGCCGGGGCCATAGAGGCGCCCCTCGCGCTCGAGCACGGGCATCTGCTCGAGGGTGCCCACGGGCCAGACGGTGTCGACATGCCCGATGACGAGCTGGAGGGGGCGGCCCCGGACCCGATCCCGCGGGGCTGCGAGGAGCTGTCCCCCGCTCGTGCGCCCCGCGAGGCGCCGCACCCGGTACCCGATCGCCTCGAGGCGCGACGCGATCCGCTCGAAGACGGGGCCCTGGGTCGCGGGGTCGAGGGTCGGACTCTCGAGCCGGACGAGCTCGGCCGTGAGCTCGACCATGGCGTCGAGCCGGGCCTCGAGCCAGTCGGCGAGGACGCGCGTGTGCTCGGCCACCGCTCCCCTCACCGCTGGAATCCGGCCGGGAAGGGAAAGGCCTGGCTCTCGGAGACCTCGGCGAAGCGGCCCGGGCTGAGGTAAGCGAGAAGGGGCGCCCGGCGCACGATCTCCTCGTCCTCGACACCCGTCATGCGCATCGCTTCGGGATGCGCCCGGGCGGCGACGATGCGCCCGGCGATGAGGCTCGCGGAGCCGAACCCGTCGACGACCCGGTCCAGCTCGCACTCGAGTACGAGGTGGGCGTCGCGCAGCACGCGCCCCGGGATGCTCGTCGCCGGGAGGGTCGGGAGGGAGGGAAGCCCGGGGGTCGCCTCGCCCTCGGCGCAGCGCGGGGCCGCCGCGAGGCTCGCCACGATGACCTGCTCGGGGCCGGGGAAGCTGACCGTGAAGTGCCCGTGCCGGCGAACGTTCTGGTAGGTGCCGTGCGAGGGGGTGCAGGCGAAGCCGAAGTACCCCTCCCATCCGAGCGGCATCGCCATGTGCTTCGGGGCCAGGTCCCAGCCCTCGCCCTCCTTCGTGCCGATCACGACGAGGGGGGCCACCGTGAAGACCCGCTCCCAGACCGGGACCGCCGGATCGAGCTCGACCATCTCTCTTGCCTCTGCCATCACCCGTCACTCCCGTTCTGCAGTGAATCCCGATCCGGTGCGTAGAAGCCCGCGCGCCGATAGCTCTCGTCGAGGAGCTCGACGGGGTGCACGACCCCGACGGGTGAGCCCTCCCGTCGGAGCGCGGCCGCGATCTGCATCGCGCACCCGGGGTTGCCGGTGGCGAGGAGCGGGGCCCCCGTCGAGGCCACCGCCCGCGCCTTGTCCGAACCGATCGCCCCCCCGAGCTCCGGGTGCGTGATCGCGTAGCTCCCCGCCCCGCCGCAGCACTCCTCGCCGCCGGGCACCTCGATCACCTCCAGCCCGGGAATCGAACGGAGGAGGGCGAGCGGGGGCTCGGCCACCCCCTGCGCGTGGAGCAGGTGGCAGGGCGGGTCGTAGGCGACCCGGAGCTCGAGGGGGGCGCCGCGGCGGGGTGTGCGCCCCTCGCCCGCGAGGAGCACGCTGATGTCGGCGGTGCGCTCCGAGACCCAGTGGGCGAGCTCGCGCGTCTCGTCGTCCTCGTCGTCTTCGAGGAGGTGCGCGTAATCGCGGACCGCGGCGCCGCACCCCGCGGCGTTCATCGCGATCCGGTCGACGCCCGCGGTCCGGAAGGCGCGGGCATTCGCGCGAGCCATCGCGCGCGCCGCCTCGAGCTGCCCCGCATGCGCGTGGAGGGCGCCGCAGCACCCCTGGTCCGCGACCTCGACGACATCCCAGCCATTCGTCTCGAGGACGCGCCGCGTCGCCTCGTTCACCCGGCGGAAGAGCCCGTCCTGAACGCATCCCGTGAGAATTCCCAC
>SLDT01000019.1 GCA_007125125.1 Gemmatimonadota bacterium
AGGTCGAGGATCCCGAGCTCGGCCCCGAGCTCCCAGTGCGGGCGCGCTTCGAAGGGGTGCCGAACAGGCGTGCCCCAGCTCCGGACGAGGACGGCGTCGTCCTCGCCCCCGGGCTGGACCTCGTCGAGCGGGAGGTTCGGGGTCGAGAGGAGGATGCCCTCGATCTCGGCCCCCCGCTCCGAGGCGACGGCCTCGAGCGCCTGGATCCGGTCGGCGACGCGCCGCATCTCGGCGATCGCTTCGGAGGCGTCGTCGCCGGCCCGCTTGCGCTCGCCGATCTCGCGCGAGACCTCGTTGCGGCGCGCCCGGAGCTCGTCGCCCTCGGTGACGGCCGCGCGCCGTTCGCGGTCGAGCTCGAGGAGCCGGTCGACGACCCCGTCGAGGGAGGCGTCACCGCGCCGGGCAAGGGCCGTGCGGACCCGCTCCGGCTCGTCGCGGATCAGTCGGAGGTCGAGCATCCCCTACCGCCCCGGGGGGACGAGGCGGCGGTTGTTGCACTCCGGGCTCGTGTCGTGCTTGAACAGGAGGGTCCCGGCCTCCACGTCGATCTCGAGCGGCTCGAGCCGACCGTAGTAGTTGCACCGCTCCCCGAAGCGCCCCGACTGGTCGAAGGTGCGCACGACGTAGACCGTCCCGCGCTCGACGGGGACGGGGGCGTTCGTGACGAAGGCGGCGGTGTCGGCCGGCGCCTCCCGGACGTCGTCGTACTCGGCGCCGGGCACGACGGCGATCCCAGCCCGCGAGGTCACCCCGAGGTAGGTCGGGGGGAGGAGCACGAGCTGGCCGTCCTGCCGGTCGAGGGCGAAGTCCCAGCGGTTCTGGGAGCCGGCCGACTCGACGACGACCCGGATCCGCTCGAACATGTTGTAGGCCGAGGGACGGTTCAGCTCCTGCCGGTCGAGGGCATAGAGCACGGTCTCGCCCGGGCTCTCTTCCCAGGGAATCCGGAAGGGGTCGTCGTCGCACGCGCTCAGGACGATCGCGAGGAGGACGAGGACGAGAAGGGACTGTGATGCCGTGGGCTTCACGGAGATGGCTCCCGGGGACCTGGTGGTCCCCTGCGTTGGGTCCTGCGAGCGTGTCCGGCGCCCCCCCGAAACCAGCGTCGAGGGGCCGCCCGGGGGCCCGCAACTCTATCCGGATCGGCCTCGCCCTGTCAAGGTGCGGAAGGCCCCGGTTCTGCTTGACTTTACACCCCCCGCCGGGTAGGTTCCGCGCCGATTGTCCGGAGGGTCGCGGTGACCCGATCCCCTTCTGCCGAGAGACCCCGATCGCCATGCCCGACGGCTCCCTTCGCCCGGCCCGCGCCGTGCAGGTTCTCCTTGCCGAGGACGAGCCCCACATCCGGCGTGTGCTCACGAGCCTCCTGGAGAGCGCGGGGTTCGAGGTCCAGGTGGCCCGAAACGGTCGCGAGGCCCTCGACCACCTCCTCTCCGAGCGCCCCTTCGACCTCGTGCTCTCGGACCTCATGATGCCGGAGGTGACCGGGATCGAGCTCCTGCGGGCGGCGCGCGAGCTGCCCGCCCGGGCCGGGACCCCGATCGTGATCCTGACCGCGAAGGGACAGGACGTCGACCGGCGCGAGGCGCTCTCCCTCGGGGCGGCCGACTTCATCACGAAGCCCTTCAGCCCCCGAAAGCTCCTCACACGCGTCGACGAGATCCTTGCCGAGCGCTGACCCGCACCTCCACGTGACGATCCTGGCCGGGGGCATCGGCTCGCGCTTCTGGCCGGCGAGCCGGCCCGCGCGTCCGAAGCAGCTCCTCCCCCTCGGCTCCCCGCGCCCCCTGATCCAGGACACCCTGGAGCGGGCCGGCGCGCTCGCCCCCCCGGAGCGCACCCGGATCCTCGCCGGGGCCCACCTGGTCGAGCCCTTCCGGCGCACCCTGGCTGCCGGGGGGCACGACCCGGAGGGGGTCGAGCGGCTCTTCTGGGTCGAGCCGCGCCCCCGCGGAACGGCCCCGGTCCTGGTCTGGGCGGCGCACCGCCTGCACCGCGCCGACCCCGACGCCGTCATGGTCTCGCTCCACTCGGACCACTGGATCGAGCCCCCGGAGGCGTTCCGCGACACCCTCCTGGCCGCCGCGGCGGCGGCCCGGCACCACGACCTCCTCTTCACGGTGGCGATCGAGCCGGACCGCCCCGAGACGGGGTACGGCTACCTGCGCCCGGGGGCGGCGCTCGACGACGCGGGGGCGCGCCGGATCGGGGCCTTCGTCGAGAAGCCGGACCTCGCGACGGCCTCCCGCTACCTCGAGGAGGGCTACCTCTGGAACAGCGGGATCTTCATCTGGAGCACGGCGCGCTTCCTCGACGAGGTGCGGCTCCATGCCCCCGAGGTCGCCGACCACCTCCACCTCCTCGACGAGGGGCGCGACGAGCTCTTCTTCGAGCGGGTCACCCCGATCTCGGTCGACGAGGCGGTGCTCGAGCGGAGCGGGCGGGTCGGGACGGTGCCGGCCTCCTTCCGCTGGGACGACGTGGGGAACTGGGACGCGCTCGGCCGCACGCGCGCGGCCGACGAAGCGGGCAACGTGTGCGAGGGCGAGACGGTGCTCCTCGAGGCAGCCGACAACGTGGTCTGGGCCGAGGAGGGCCCGGTCGTCCTCTTCGGGGTCGAGGGGCTCGTCGTGGCCCGCTCCGGAGGGGTGACGCTCGTGGCCCCCCGCGACCGGGCGGCCGATCTCAAGGATCTCATGGCGCGCCTCCCGGCGCAGCTTCGCGACGGAGGCGACCGATGAAGCTCGTTCTGATCGAGGACCGCACGAGCCGGGGCTGGTTCCCCTTTGCCGACACCCGCCCGACGGGCGAGCTCCTCTTCGGCACCCTCCTCTTGCGCGAGCGGATCGAGCGGGCGGTCGGGGCGGCGGCCTCGGGGGTCGCGGGCTGCCCCGACCTCGAGGGCTTCGACGAGGAGGGCGCACCCCCCGTGCTCCCGCGCGAGGCGCTGGCCCGCGGGGCCGGACGCGAGCCGGTGCTCATGCTCCTGGCGCGCTACCTTCCTCCGGCTGCGGCACTCGCCGGGGGGGGGCTCCCCCTCCCGGAGCGGATCCCCGAGGGGGGGCTGCGGCTCCTCGTCGAGGGCGAGACAGCGGGGTGGCTCCTCGCGCCGGGCGGTGCTCCCGCGGGAGGAAGGCGCACCGGGGAGCTCCGGCTGCCGGGCGCCCTTCTGCCCGACCTCTGGCGCCTCATGTCGGAGAACGCGGAGCAGGTGGCGCGCGACCTGGAGGTGCTCCCGGGGCTCCGGCCGGCGGGGGCGCGCGAGGGGGTGCACCGGATCGGGGGGCACGCGGTGAGCGAGGGCGAGGGGGTGGTCGTCGAGCCGGGCGCGGTGCTCGATGCGACGCAGGGGCCGATCCACCTCGCGGCGGGGGTGCGGGTGCGCTCTCTCTCGCGGGTCGAGGGGCCGGCCTGGATCGGGCCGGGAACGGTGATCGGGGGCGGGGTCGTGGCGGGGGTCTCGATCGGGCCGGTCTGCCGGATCCATGGCGAGGTGCAGGAGAGCGTCGTGCTCGGGTACGCGAACAAGGCGCATGACGGGTATCTCGGGCATGCGATCCTCGGACGCTGGGTGAACCTGGGGGCGGGGACGACGAACTCCGACCTGAAGAACAACTACGGGACGGTGCGGGTGGCGGGGCCG
>SLDT01000231.1 GCA_007125125.1 Gemmatimonadota bacterium
GCCGGCGATTGGCGGTGCGGCGCTCGGAGTCTCGGGTCTCTTCCTCCCGGAGCTGCTGGGTCCGGGGTACGGCACGATCGAGGGGATCGTGGGCGGAGAGCTGTCGGGAGCGGGGCTTCTCGCCGCGCTCCTTGTCGGGAAGATGCTCCTGATGGCGGTCAGCTTCGGGAGCGGGCTGCTCGGGGGGTTCTTCGCGCCGGCCTTCTTCATCGGAGCGGCGCTGGGCGCGCTCTTCGCGGTGGGGCCCGGTGGCTGGCTGGCACCCGGGGTGGGCATGGGAACGCTGGCACTGATCGGCCTCGCGGCCGCGCTGGCGGGGATGGTCCACGCTCCCCTGACGGCCGCTGTGTCGGCGGCTGCCCTCTCGGGGTCATGGGGGCTCCTGCCGCACCTCCTCGTGGCGTGCTATGCCTCTCACCTCACGGCCCGCAGGATGGTGCGGGGGTCGCTCTACACGCACGAGTTGCGCCGCACGGACGGGGGGGTGGGACAGGGCTCCGGGTCGGAGGAGTTCGGGGACCAGCCGGATCTGCGCTGAGCCGAGCCGCGCCCCGCGTCGGGGTGCGGACGGACAGGGGCGAAGCGCGTCGGCCGGGCCGGCGGTGCCCTGACGCATCGGCCCTCCCGGGAGGTTGCGCCGTTCGCCGGTCCGTTGGCTGAAGGCGGAATCTCGCATATGTTCAAGGTGTCGCATTGCATGGGTGCAAGGAAACTCGCCATCGGTAACGACGATGCCCACCTCCACCATCACCAGCAAGGGACGAACGACGATCCCGAAGGCGGTTCGGGAGCACCTGGGTCTGCGCTTCGGAAGCCGAATCGACTACCTGATCGAGGAGGACGGCCAGGTGGTGATCCGGCCGTCCACCTATGACATTCGGGACCTCGAGGGTCTCCTCTCTCGGGCCGGGGGTGCACACCTGAGCCTGGAGGAGATGGACCGGGTCGTTCGTGAGCGCCACGCCTTCAGGGGCGAAGAGTGAACGGTATCGACACGAACACTCTGGTCCGGTATCTGGTGCGCGATGATCCCGAACGGGCGGCCGTCCCTGCCCGGCTCATCGACGGGGGGGGCGAGGGTGGTATAGGGGCATGGATGGTCTCCTTCGAGCCGAGTCCGGGTCGGTCGATGCGCGCTCTCCGTTGCTGGCGCTACCTCGTTGTTGGTGTCGGGGGTCTGATCGTTGCCTCATGTGACGCGGGCGTGGGAGCGGGGCACATCTCTCCGGAATCGGAAGCGCCGTACGCGGCGGAGGAGCTCGCCGACCCGGTCCCAGGTGTCGGCGCCGTGAGCGAGGTCTGGCGGAGCAGCGCCGAGCCCGATCTGCGGCTCGGGGCGGTTGACGGTACCGGGCCGGAGACCTTCGGCTCGATTTCTTCCGCTGCCTTCCTCGACGACGGGGGGTTCGTGGTCGCGGACGGCATGAACCTGCAGGTGCGGGCGTTCGATGCGAGCGGCGCACACAGGTGGACGGCGGGCCGCGCCGGCACGGGGCCCGGCGAGTTCCGGTCCCTCGGTCCCGTGTTCGTGCGCGGAGACTCCGTCCTGGCCTTCGGACATGACGGTCGAGTGAACGTATTCTCGGCGTCCGCTTCGGGGGAGCTGATCGGTACGTTCGCGGTCTCTCCCTCGACCCGGGATCCTGGGTGGCCGTGGGTCGTTGGGGTGACTCCCGAGGGTGGCCTGATCGGCCGTTTCCAGATGCACACGCAGCCACCCGTGGGCCACCACCGAGGTGCGATGATCGTTTCCGTGCATGGACCCGGCGGAGCACTCCTCCAGGTCCTGCCGGACACGTTCCCGGCCGGGGACTATTGGCGACTTGAGACCGGGATGGAGCGTGTGGCCCATCGCTCGATCCGTCGCGGTACCCATCTGGCTACTGGGCGAATCGGGTTCTTCGTGGCGGTGCAGGACCAGCCTGTCATCCGGCGCTTCACCTTCGACGGCACGATGGAGAGCGTGCTGCGCCTCGAGGCATCTCCCCGCCCGGTGGACCGCGAGGTGCGGAGGCAATGGGTGGAGGGCCCGCTCTCGGCGATCCAGGATCCCGTGCTCCGAGAGCGGGTGAGGGAGGAACGCGAGCACGACCCGCTGCCCCCAGCACTCCCGGCCTTCGGACGGGTTCTCGTCGATTCGGAAGACCGCCTCTGGGTCGAGGAGTTCTCCCTTCCCGGGGCGGACCGATCCGAGTGGTGGGTATACTCCGCGGAGGGAACGCTTTTGGCCAGGGCTCTTCTGCCACTTCAGCACGAGCTCGAGATCCACGAGATCTCCGAGCACCGGATTCTCGGGACCTCGGCCGGGCCGATGGGGGTGCCAGAGGTCAAGGTCTGGCCGATCATCCGGGAGGGGCCGAGCTGAGGCCGCCCTCGCGCTGTCACCTTTCGCGCGCGCGAGTCGTTCTCAGATGAATGGAGCATGGGGGCAGGCGCGCCGAATGCCTCGTTTCGGGGTAGGCCCATGCAAGCGACTCCTGCGAAGGGTGCCGAGAATGAATGATCCGAGACCTGGCCCGACGAACCTGACCCCCGCCCGGCGTGGTGCCTGGCGGAGTGGTGCCTTCCTCCTGTGGATGCTCGGGGTGGCGGGGGTGAGCGGGTGCGACTCGGTGCTCGGGCCGGGGGGGGGGTCGCCCGGGCCCCAGCCGCCGATCACGGAGCTGCCGCGCGAGCTGAGTGCCGGGGAACTGTCGCTCATCCGGGCGAACAATGCCTTCGGGTTCGAGCTCCTCCACCGGATGGCCGAGGCCGATCGGGAGGGGAGTGTCGTGATCTCGCCGCTCAGTGCGTCGATGGCGCTCGGGATGGCGCTGAATGGTGCCGATGGGGCCACCTTCGAGGGGATGCGGGGGGCGCTCGGGTTCGGCGAGCTCGGCGAGGAGGAGATCAATGCGTCGTTCCGGAGCCTGATCGACCTCCTGCTCGGCCTCGATGCGACGGTCTCGACGAGCCTCGCGAACTCGATCTGGTACCGGCCGGACTACACCCTCGTGGTGGACTTTGCCGTGCGCATGGACGAGGCCTTCGACGCGGCGATTCGTCCCTTCCCGGCGGTGGCGCCGGCCGACAGCATCAACCGGTGGGTGCAGGATGCGACCGGGGGGCGGATCGAGGAGATCGCGCCCGATCCGCTCCCGGGGAACGTGGTCGCCTACCTCATCAATGCGGTGCACTTCCTGGCGGGGTGGACGCGGCCCTTCGATCCGGAGGAGACGCGCGAGGAGCCCTTCTTCCCGGGAGACGGGACGACGGCTCCGGTCCAGATGATGTTCCGCGACGACACGATGTCCGTGCATGTGACGCAGGAGTACGCGGCGGTGGATCTCCCCTACGGCCGCGAGGCGTACGCGATGACGGTCGTGGTGCCGCAGGGCGAGGGCACGGTGCACGACCTCCTCGCGGGGCTCGACGAGGCGGCCTGGAGCGCGCTCGTGGCCGGGCTCGCGACGGAGCGGGCGGCGCTCTGGCTCCCGCGCTTCGAGCTCGAGTGGGAGGCGGATCTCGGCGATGCGCTGAAGCCGATGGGGATGGAGCCGGCCTTCGAGCCCGGGGTGGCGGACTTCTCGCGGATGTTCGAGGGGGGCGGCCCCTGGATCGACCAGGTGCTCCAGAAGACCTTCATCCGTGTCGATGAGGAAGGCACCGAGGCGGCGGCCGTGACCGCGGTGATCATGACGGACTCGGCCCCGCCGAGCATCCGCGCGGACCGCCCGTTTCTCTTCGTGATCCGGGAGCGGCTGAGCGGGACGGTGCTCTTTGCCGGGGTGGTGGTGGAGGCGCCGGAGGGGTGAGGGGTGCGGGGTTGCGTCGGGGGCGCGCCTGTCATGCGGATCAGGATTGCTGGGCCGACATTCACTCCCACATCTGCAGCCTGAGCGATCCCGCGATGTCCCCGACCGCTCAGCGGGTCTGGCCTACCCCTCGGCCGCAGACGATGCCCTCGACACGGAAGACTCCCGCGTCCGCATCGTAGGTCCGGGTCACGTCGACCTGGCAGGTGCGCGTCCGGTCGCCCATCGTGACGGTCGTGGATCCGGTGCGCCGGCTCGTGAAGGCGAGCAGGGTGCGCTCGCCACCTCGGTCCTCGGGGAGCTCGATCGTGGAGGAGCCGGTCACCTCGACGCGGCCATCGATCGTGGCCCGGACCTCCTCACCCCTGCGGACCCGGATCATGGTGCAGTTGTCGTGGACCTGGGACACGGACCAGGTGCGGGAGACGATGCGTGTGTCGCGATCACGGTCGGACTCGCCGGTTCCGCTCACACTGACGGAGCCTCCCGCCGGGCAGTCGGTCGTGCGGGTGAAGCTCCGGGTTACCTGCACGCCCTCGAGCGCCATCGCGACCCCGGCCAGATCTTCGGCGTCGGAGAGGAAAGCGGCGATGTCGTCGGCTTCGAGAGGGGTGACCGTCTCGTCCGGGACGGTGGCCGAGTCACAGCCGGCGAGGAGAAGGACGCCGGCGAGGACCGCGCTCGCGGTCCCGGTCCACAGTGAGCTTCTCATGATCTTGCGCCTCGCGAGGGAGGGTTGCGGGAACGGAGTGTCTGCCTGATGAAGAGATGCCGGTGCGGCTCCGAGCGTTAACCCTCCAGGGGGCTGTCCGGTAGCGCTGCTCCACCCGCCGCGCCCGAACACCCCCGCGAGGGGGAGAAGGCCGGGTGCCTTCCTCCCTTCGCGGGGGCGGCTTGCGGAGGCTCCTACTCCTCGTCGTCCAGGATCCGGTCGATGCGGCGGGCGACATCATCCAGGTGCAGCCGCGTCGCCTCGTCCGTCGTCCGCTGGATCGCCCCCTCGACCTCGCCCTGCAGGGTGCGCAGATCGCCACGGAGGAAGGCGGCCAGGTCGCTCGCCTGCACCTCGCCATCGTCCATCAGGCCGGCCACGCGATCCAGGTACCCGCGCTGGAGGTTTCGGCGGAAGGGATCGATGGCCTGGCCCGCCGCGAGCTCCGTCCAGACCGCGCCGCGCAGATCGGCCAGGAGCTCCCGGACCGGGTAGGTGTCGGCGTCGTTCAGGGCCTCGCGCTCGAGGAGCCGCTTCATCCGGTCCACATTCAGGACCCGGTTCACCCCGGAGACCTGGAGGCCGCGGATGCGGTCGACGATGCCCGACTCCTCGGTGCGGGCGAGGATCTCTTCCTCGATGAGCCAGGTGGGGGTCTGGAACACCTCGCGCTCGAGGTACGCCATCGCCGCGCGCTGCTGAGCGGCCGGGAGGGGGCGGTAGACCGGCTCGGGCTGCCCCTGCACCTTGCGGAAGCGGTCCACCCCTCCGATCGCCTCGGAGACATGGCCCGCGTAGCGGTTCCACTGACTGATGACCTGGCCGTAGAGCTGCGAGAGCTGGCTGTAGTCCTCGCCCTCCTCGTGGAGCCAGGTGCGCAGCTCGGGGACCATGCGCCGGAGGTTCGCGACGCCGTACTCCGAGGCGCGGACCGGGTCGTCACCGAGCACGTTGCTCGTCGCGCTCGGGTTCGAGCTGCTCGTGCCCCCGAAGCGGTAGGTCGGGTCGTCCCCGTGGCCCGTCACCCACTCCCGCAGGATCGCCTGCTCCTCGAAGGGGTCGTCCACCCCGGGGAAGACACGGTATCCCCACTCGGTCACGTACCGGTCGTAGGGGCCGATTCGCGGATGGAAGCAGGTGTCGTCGCCCGGCTGGGCCACGTAGTTGAAGCGGGCGTAGTCCATGACCGAGGTCGAGGTCCCGTTCTCGCACACCCAGCGGGTGCGCAGCGAATCGACCGGCACCGCGGCGTGCCCCTTCTGGTTGTGCGGGAACCCGAGGGTGTGCCCCACCTCGTGCGCCGAGACGAACCGGATCAGCTCGCCCATGACCTCGTCGTCGAAGGAGACCCCGCGGGCCTCGGGGTTCGCGGCCGCGGTCTGCACGAAGTACCAGTTGCGCAGGAGGTTCATCACGTTGTGGTGCCACTGGATGTGGCTCCCCAGGATCTCGCCCGTGCGGGGGTCGGAGAAGCTCGGCCCGCTCGCGTTCTGGACCGGCGAGGCCAGGTAGCGGATGATCGAGTAGCGCGCATCGGCCGGGTCGAAGTCCGGGTCCTCCTCGGGGGTGGGCGGGTCCTTCGCGAAGATCGCGTTCCGGAAGCCCGCGGCCTCGAAGGCCTCCTGCCAGTCGTCGACCCCCTGCTTGAGGTAGGGGCGCCACTTCTCCGGCGTGGCCGGGTCGATGTAGAAGATGATCGGGTTGACCGGCTCCACGAGCTCCCCGCGCGCGTAGGCCTCGGGGTCCGAGGGCTCGAGCCGCCAGCGCCGGATCAGGCGCCGCTGTTCGAGGCGCTGCGTGTCGGCGCCGAAGTCGTTGCGCTGTATGGAGAAGAACCCGACGCGCTCGTCCGCGAAGCGGGGCGTCATCGGCTCCTCGGGAAGGAGAAGGAAGGAGTGGCCCAGCTCGACGGTGAGGCTCTCCCCCACCGAGAGCGAGGGCGGGTTGCTCGCGTTGTAGGTCACCGTACGCCGCACCTCGACATTCTCCGGGAAGGTGCGGATCGACTCGATGAAGGTCCGGCTGCGGTCCAGGTTCCGCACGCCTGTGTCGCTACGCCGCCCGGACGAAAGCCCGATGAAGCGCACGTCGGTCGTGAAGAAGTCCGAGACCTCGACCACGACCCCCGATCCGTCCTCGGAGTGCGTCTCGATGTCGAAGGTGAAGAGGATCGGCTCGAGGTTCGAGGCGCGGACCGCCTCGTAGATCGGGAGCTCCTCATCGGCCATGTTCTGGTGCCCGACCATGCGCAGGAGCATGCGGTCGCCTCGGCGCTCCCACCGCACCACGAAGAGGTTCTGGCGTGCACCCCCGTACCCCATCCCCGTCGGAACCCGTGTCAGGCGCGTCTGGACGAGGATCTCCCGGTCGAAGATTGCCTCCGGGATCTCGAAGTAGAAGTCCTCGTCGACCCGGTGCACGTTGAAGAGCCCCTCCGAGCTCTCGGCCGTCTCCGGGATCACATCGCGAAAGGGAGGAAGGCCCTCCGGTTCCTCCTCCTCGTCGGGCACCTGCGCGAAGGCCGCCGTGGCCTCGGCCCCGGGCATGGCTCCCGGGAGGCCGAGCACCGGCAGGAGAAGGAGGAGGAGCACCGGCGCGAGGGCCGATGTCGTGCGGCGCATCCCTTCGCGCATCGCGGTCGCGAGGGTGGCGGGCAGGGGAGAGGGGAGCTGAA
This sequence comes from Gemmatimonadota bacterium, assembly GCA_007125125.1. Lineage (GTDB taxonomy): Bacteria > Gemmatimonadota > Gemmatimonadetes > Longimicrobiales > Gaopeijiaceae > SLDT01. The sequence goes on from SLDT01000231.1 coordinate 7,181, forward strand.
GCGGCAGGGAACTGCGCATGTGGGGCCTCCGGTCCTGGTCATCTGTCGGGGTCGATCCGTGGGACGCCCCGGATGGAGATCTCTGGCAGGCGCCCCTTCGAGGTTCCCATCATATCGGTTCGGCGGGCTCCGTGCCACCGCGCTCGATGGGGGTCAGGGGCATAGTCGCTGCGCGACCTCCCACGCCTCCCGGTTTCCGTGCTTCATGAGCGTCCTGGCCACCCAGGCGACGTCATCGGGCCCGATCTCGAGGTCGGGCGGATACGACCAGAAGCACGCCGCATGGTACTTCCGGTACGCTCGCCGCGCCTCCCGCACCCGCACCATGGAGCGGGCGGTCTCGGGGTCCAGGACGCGACGGCTCTTTTCGCCCCCGCGTCGCCCGATCCGGGCCAGGTAGTCGCGCACTGACTCATCCATGCTTGAATATAAGCCGCTTACGTTCGTGCGTCACTGGCCACCGTGGCACACGGGATTGCGGCGGTCCCTCTCGCCCGGGCCCTCGATGACCGCACTCACCGGCCCCCCTTGCGCGCGGGCTCCGGCCGCCCTCCCTTGAAGCCTTCTCGCACAGACTCAGAACCGCAACGCCGCACGGCGCTCGCCCCGAACCCGGCCGGGCGCCGCCGCCGACCCGAACGGACCCGCCCATGGACCGCCACCCGTCACTCCCCGGCCAGCCGGCCCTCCTTCTCGCCCTGGCCCTCGCACTCCTTCTTCCCGCCGCGGGGTGCGAGCCCCGGGAGGAAGGCACCCCGGCCATCGGCACCCCCGCGGAGGGGACCGCCTTCCGCGTTGCGGTCGCCCGCTTCTCGCACGAGACCTGCACCTTCTGTCCGGGCGGGGACCCCGGGATCGAGGACTGGCTCCGCATGGGTCCCCCCCACGAGGGCGACGAGGTGCTCGGGGCCTCGGGCTACGTGCGCGGGTTCACCCAGCAGGCGCGCGAGTTCGGCGACATCGAGCTGATCGGGCTCACCTCGCCGCGGGGGGTGTTCGGGGGAACCTCCCGGAGCTGGAACCAGGAAGAGGTCTTCGACCACTTCGTGGGCCAGATGCTCGAGGAGCTGCGCGAGGCGCTGCCCGTCGACGGGGTCTTTCTCTCGCTCCACGGGGCGATGGCCGTGCGCAACATCCCGAGGCCCGAGGCCGAGATGGCCCGGCGCTTCCGCGAGGTGGTGGGGCCCGATGTCCCGATCGTCGCGACCTTCGACCTGCACGGGAACGAAGACGAGGAGTTCCTGCGCTGGGCCGACGGTTCCTTCGTCACGAAGCGGTTCCCGCACTACGACGCCTGGCGCCAGGGGGAGCGCGCCGCGCGCTACCTCCGGTCGGTCATGCGCGGCACCTATACCCCCGCGACCGCGGTGCGGCGTCCGCCGATCCTGACCGGGACCGTGCTCCAGTGGACGGGCCAGTCGCCCCTCATGGACGTGATGGAGCGCGCGCGGCGCTGGGAAGACCGCGAGCCCGGCGCTTTCGTGAATGTCTTCCTCGGGTTCCCATGGTCCGACGTGCCCACCCTCGGCACGAGCATCCATGTGATGACGAACGGGGATCAGGAGCTCGCCGACGAGATCGCCGACGACATGGCCGAGTTCATCTGGCGGGTCCGGGCCGATTGGGCATCGGGGGAGTTTCCCGGTCCCCGCGAGGCGGTGGCGCAGGCCCGCGAGGCGATCGCCGCGGGGGAGACGCCCGTCGTGCTCGCCGACTACTGGGACCGGCCCGGGGACGCGACCTGGACGCTGCGCGAGCTGATCGACCAGGGGGTGGGACGGATCCTCTACGCGAGCCTGACCGATGAGCCCGCGCTCGACCGGATCTGGGAGGAGGACCTCCAGCCGGGCGATCCCTTCGACATGGAGGTGGGCGGCTACACGGGCGAGCAGGCGGGCACGCCGGTTCGGATCACGGGGACCCTCGCCTGGCGCGGGTCACGGTGGAGCTACGACCGTGTCGCGGCGATCGAGTTCGGCGACGAGAGCATGCTCGTGCTCGTGCCCGGCTACCAGCAGAGCACGACGCCGGGGACGCTCCGGTTCGGGCCCATCGAGCCCGATGACTACGAGGTCTTCGTGCTGAAGACGCGGGTCCACTTCCGGCGCGGCTTCGACGAGACGGGCTACGCGCCGACAAACATCATCGTGGATGCGCCGGGAGACTGGTTCGGGACCGTGCGGCTCGAGGCGCTCGAGTACGAGAACGCGCGGCAGAGCGACTTCTACCCCTTCGGCTCGCCCGCCGGCTGGCACGACGAGGCCCCGGACCGCTGGTGAGGAGCACGGGCGCCCCTCAGGGGGGTGACCGGCATGCTCCGGGCGTGGCGCGACCGACCGGAGGCTCCGGGCTCCGCGCGTCGGAGCTGACGAGCCGTCGTCAGCCCTCCTCCGGCGCGAACCCCAGGGTGAAGCACTCCTGGCGGAGGGTGGTCTCGACCGATCCGTGCTGGAGGCAGACGGACCAGCGCTCACCCGGCGTGCCTTCCCTCGGAAACCGGAGCTCGTGGGCGGCGCGCGGGGCGAGGGGAAGGCGTTCGCTCCGGGCGCGGTAGCCGGGGCCGGCAACGTCCTCCCAGTGCTCGGGCGTGAGCGCGCGCGTGATCCGCACCTCATTCCAGCCGGCAGCCAGTCGCAGGCGGAAGGGCTCCTCGCCCGGGGCCGGCAGCAGTAGCCGGGCCGGATGGTCGGCCAGATCGGAGTCCCGGTTGAACACGCTTATCATGTGACCGCTGTTGCGGGTCGCGGTGGTCCTGGGGAGCTCGACCCACTCCTCGTCGAGGAGGATCGCAGCGGTCGGCGCCCCCGTAGGCGGCTCGGCCGTGCGGACTTCCTCCACGAACGGCTCGCCCCACTCGAGCGGGGCCGACCCGAAGCGATGGCAGGAGCGGAGCTCCGGCTCCGCCGCAGAGCCGCGCTCGAGGCAGGCGACCCAGCGCGAGCCCGGGCGCCACGTCATCTCGGGGGTGAAGTCGTCCAGGGGCTCACCGCCGAGCTCGATCCGGATCGGATCGAGCGCGGGATGGCTGAAGCTCCCGATCTCGAGGCGGTCCCATCCGGCCTCGACCCGGAAGCCGAGCCGCCAGGGGTTGCGAAGGAGCAGGAGCTCGGCCGGCTCCGGGTCATGCTCGAGCGGGATCCCGACAAGCCCCTGCCCGATCCTGCACGACCCGGGGGCACCATGAGGGCAGCGGCGATCGAGGTCGTGGGCGGGAACCATCGGAAGCCAAGTCTCGTTGCTGCGCACCTCGATCGGAACCTCCCCGGCTTCCCCGGGAAGCTGTGCCTCGGCAGAGGACGCAGCACCCGCGAAGAGGAGGATCGCCGGAAGGGCGAGGTACAACCCGATGTGGCACTGGGGCACGACTGCCTCCACGGCTTGAGTGGAGCGGACAAGGTACCCTCGCGCCAATTGAAGCGTCAAGCCACGGCGGGGCGGGGTGCGCGGTGCGCGTTGCCCGGCGCCCGGAATCCCATGCGCCTCGACCCGGATGTGGCCGAGGTCTTCCCCGATTCGGCTTCCGTGAACAGGGCACTTCGTCCGCTCGCGCAGATCATCCGGGATCGTCAACGCGGTCCGGCCTGATCCGGGTTCGCGGCCGCCGACCTCGCCGACCGCCTGGCGATGGACCCCGCGGAGCGGAGTGTCGGGCGGATCGTTCCGAAGCCTTGCCTTTGATATCAACAGACGATATCATTTGGTCATGAATCCCGCTCAGCGGAAGACGCTGCAGGCCATCTTCGAGCGGCCCACCCGTGCCGATGTCCGCTGGTCGAAGATCGAACGCCTCGTCGAGGCGCTGGGTGGTGAAGTCACCGAAGGTCGAGGTTCCCGGGTCCGATTCCGGCTCGGAGACCGGGTGGCGACCTTCCATGGACCGCACCCCAGGCGGGTCACCGGCAAGGCGACCCTCGAGGACGTGCGGCTCTTCCTGGAGAATGCAGGGATCAAGCCATGATCGAGTACAAGGGATATACTGGCGTGATCGAGTTCGATCCTTCGATCGATGCGTTTCACGGACGGGTCCTCGGACTCCGGGACGTGGTGACCTTCCAGGGCCGGTCGTTGGACGAACTTCGCCGCGAGATGGCAGAGTCCGTCGAAGACTACCTCGAGTTCTGCGCGGAGGTCGGCAAGGACCCGGAACGACCCTACCGCGGCGAGTTTCTCGTCCGCACGACGCCCGAGCTACACCGGGCTGCCGCGACTGAGGCGGCGGCCTCTGGTTTGAGTCTGAACGCGTGGGTCGAGGCCACAATTTCCAACGTGGTGAACAAACGACCCGCGCCCAGGAGAAGAGGTCGGGCATCTCACCCCGCCACCGAAGAGACCAAGCCCAGGTGAGTTCGGCCCGTCGCACCCACCGCCGTGTCGGGTCCGACGCGCAGGCGAACTTCTCCGCGATCGACTCGCCCCACTCGATCGGGGCCCTCCCGAAGCGGTGGCACGAACGGAGCTCCGGATACGCGGCAGGGCCGCGCTCGAGGCAGGCGACCCAGCGCGAGCCCCCGGGCTGAAGCCGTCAGGACCTCCCGCTGCGCTCCTTCTTCGCCCGGGCCCGCTCGCGCTCGTCGCGCCGGCGTGCCTTGAGGGCAGCCACGCGCTCGCCGACGGGGACCTCGAAGCGCTCCTCCTCCTTCGCGCCGTAGTCGAACCCCTCGAGGGTGCGCCGCTCGATCGGCCGGCCGACCGCCCGTTCGATGGCGCGCACGTCGGACTCTTCCTCCGGCGAGACGAAGGTGTAGGCCTCGCCCGTGGCTCCGGCCCGCGCGGTGCGTCCGACCCGGTGGATGTAGTCCTCGGGCACGTTCGGCACGTCGAAGTTCACGACGTGGTCGAGCTCCTCCACGTCGATCCCGCGCGCGACGATGTCGGTCGCGGCAAGCACCCGGAACCGGCCGTCACGGAACCCCTCGAGCGCCTTCGTGCGCTGGTTCTGGCTCCGGTTCCCATGGATGCGCGCCGCGGGGATTCCCGCCTTCTCGAGCTTCTGGAAGAGTCGGTTCGCCCGGTGCTTCGTGCGGCAGAAGACGATGACGTTGCCGATCTCGTCGCGCTTCAGGAGCTCGATGAGAAGCGCCGGCTTGCGCAGCGCGGGCACGGGAAAGAGCGCCTGCGTGATCCCCGTGGCCGGGGCCTGGCGCCGCTCCACATCGACGCGGACCGGGTCGGTCAGGAGCTCGCGCGAGAGCTCGACGATCGGCTTCGGCATCGTGGCCGAGAAGAAGAGCGTCTGGCGCGGCCCGCGCGGAAGGTGCCGCAGCACCCGCCGGATGTCGGGGAGGAACCCCATGTCGAGCATCCGGTCGGCCTCGTCGAGCACGAGGAACTCGATGCCCTCGAGCTTCGCGTAGTCGTGCTGGAAGTGGTCGAGGAGCCGGCCGGGCGTCGCCACGAGGATGTCCACACCCTTCCGGAAAGCCTTCACCTGCGGCTCCATGCCCACACCACCGAAGACCGCCGCACCGGTGACCGCCGTGTGCTTCGAGAGAGCCCGCCGCTCCTCGTCGACCTGGGCCGCCAGCTCGCGGGTCGGGGTGAGCACGAGGGCGCGCGTCGTCCCGCGCGGCATCCCCCGCAGCTTCTCGAGGATCGGGAGGAGGAAGGCCGCGGTCTTCCCGCTTCCGGTCATGGCGCAACCGAGGAGGTCGCGCCCCTCGAGCGCCGCGGGAAGGGCCTTCTGCTGGATCGGGGTGGGCTCGGTGAAGCCCATGTCGGCCACGGCCCGAAGGAGCTCGGGGTGGAGGCCGAACGCTTCGAACCCGGCGCCCTCGCCGGGGAGCCCCTTCGCGGGGCGTGCGTTCGAACGATCGGAGGCCTGATCCGGCCGGGCCGGGCGTGCGTTTGTCCTGGTCGTCATATGCGTGCAGGCCCGCTTCCGGGGCCCTCGGGTGCTGGAAACTCTGCGTCTGCATCCCGAGCGCTTCCCGGGCCATCCGTTTCCGGTACAGCCCATAAGATAACGGAAACCGGA
>SLDT01000217.1 GCA_007125125.1 Gemmatimonadota bacterium
GCCCCCGGGCATCCCGGGGAAGGGGAAGGGGAGAGGGTTGCGGCCTCCGGCGGCACCCCCGGCGGTGCCCGGGGTGCCTTCTTCCGTCGATGGGGTGGGTTCACGGCGATCACGGCGCTCGCGCACCTCGAAGCTCCCGTCCCAGCGCGCGTCGATACGGCGAATGCGCTCGTCCAGGGGCGGGTGCGTGGCGAGGCTCCGGCTGAGCGCGCTCCCGACCCCGTTCGCGAAGAAGAGGTGGCTCGCCTCCTGGGCGTGGTGGTCCTGGATCTGGCCCTGGTGCGAGGAGGCGCCCACCCGCTTCAGGGCATCGGCGATTCCCTGCGGGTTGCGGGTGAACTGGACCGCGGCGGCGTCGGCGAGGAACTCGCGCTGGCGCGAGACGGCGGCCTGGATCATGCGCCCGAAGAAGACGCCAAGCCACCCCAGGATGACGAGGGCCAGGCCAAGGATCATGATCTGGCCTCCTCCTCCGCCATTGCGGCCGCGGCGGCGACGGCCTCCTCCGTAGAAGGCGCCGCGCAGGACCCCGCGCCCGATGACCGAGAGGAGCAGGATCCCGAAGAGGAGCCCCATGAGGCGCACGTTCAGCCGCATGTCGCCATTCAGGATGTGGCTGAACTCGTGGGCGACGACCCCCTGCAGCTCGTCGCGCGTGAAGGAGTGCAGGGCGCCGCGCGTGACGGCCACGGCGGCATCGTGCGTCGTGTGCCCGGCCGCGAAGGCATTGATCCCCGGCTCCCCGTCCATGACGTAGACCGCCGGAACCGCCATTCCCGAGGCGATCGCCATCTCCTCCACGACGTTCATCAGGCGCCGTTCGTCCGGATCACTGGTCGAAGGGTCCACGCGCCTTCCGCCGAGGAGCTCGGCGACCGCCGGCCCCCCCTTGCGAAGCTGCGCCGTGCGGAAGGCGGTGCCTCCTCCGATCAGCATCCCGGTCCCGACCGCCACCAGCCCGAAGAGGACCGGGTCGAAGAGGCCGGAGACCCCGAAGGTGAGGGCCACGACGAGATAGGTCAGGACAATGATCGAGGCGACGGCGAGCCCAAAAAGGAGGACGAGCCGGTGCGAGAGCCTGCGTGCCTGGTCCTGCGACTCGAAGAAGTCCACCGGGGCGGCTACTCGAAGCTGGTGCGGGGCACGGCGCGCTCGCTCTCGACCTCGACCCGGAAGAACTCCGCGGGGCCGAAGCCGAAGGCGTTCGCGATGATGCTCGTCGGAAAGGACTGCCGGGTCGCGTTGAAGCGCATGACCGCGTCGTTGTAGGCCTGACGCGCGAAGGCGATCCGGTTCTCGGTCGAGGCGAGCTCCTCCTGGAGGGCGAGCATGTTGTCGCTCGCCTTCAGGTCGGGGTAGCCCTCGGCCAGTCCGAAGAAGCGGCCGAGGAGCCCGGTGAGCGACTGCTCGGCTGCCATGAGCCCCATCATGGCGGCCGGCGCCCCGGGGTTCGCTGCCGCGGCCTGGCCACTCTGGATCGCCCGATTGCGGGCCTCGATCACTGCCTCGAGGGTCTCGCGCTCGTGCTGCATGTAGCCGCGCGCGGTCTCGACCAGGTTCGGGATGAGGTCCCAGCGGCGCTTGAGCTGCACGTCGATCTGGGAGAAGGCGTTGCGGAACCGCTCCCTCAGGGTGACGAGGCGGTTGTAGCGCACGATCACATAGACCGCGACCGCCGTGATCAGGAGGAGGACGAAGATCATCGGTCGCTCTACCTCCGGTGCCGGATTTCGCCGTGGACGATCGTGAAGTCGACCTGGGCGCCGGCCACCTCGTCGGGCGACACGGTCAGGATGTCGCGGTCGAGGACGACGAGGTCCGCGTACTTGCCCGGGGTGATCGTCCCGATCAGCCCCTCCATGAACGAGGCGTATGCGCAGGCCGAGGTGTAGCTCTCGAGCGCTTCCATGCGGTCCATGGCCTGGTCGGGAAAGAAGGTGTCGCCGCTCGTCATCTCTCGGGTGATCGAGGCGTGGAAGGAGGCGATCGGGGAGAGCGGCTCGACGGGGGCGTCCGTCCCGTTGCAGATCACGGCCCCGGAGTCCAGAAGGTCGCGCCACATGTAGGCTCCGGAGCGGGCGCGCTCCTCTCCGAGGCGGGCGAGCACCCAGGGGCCGTCCGAGGTGCCGTGGATCCCCTGCATTGAGGCGATCACGTTGAGTTCGCTGAAGCGGGGAATGTCGTCCGGATGGAGGTGCTGGGCGTGCTCGACCGACCAGCGGTGGTCGGCGTCGATCGCTCCAGCCGCGCCGAGGATCTCCTCGTAGAGGTCGAGGGTCTCGCGGTTTGCCCGGTCGCCGATCGCGTGCGTGTTGAGCTGGTAGTCGAACTCGAGGGCGAGCTCGGCGGTGCGGCGGATGTCGTCGGGTTCCTCGAGCACCAGTCCGACCGAGCCGGCCAGGTCGGCGTAGGGCTCGAGGAGCCAGGCGCCGTGGGCGCCGAGGGCCCCGTCCATCTGACGCTTGATCGATCGGATCACGAGGAAGTGGTCGTACTCCTCGCCCGTGGTGCGGTATTCCGCGAGCTGCCGCTCCATCGCCTCGTTCGTCTCGCGCCGGACCATCGGATACAGGCGCACGGGGAGAATCCCGTCGGCGGCGGCTCTCCGATAGAGGTCGAGCTCGGCGAAGCTGCTCCCTGCGTCGCGGAAGGTCGTGACCCCATGGCGGAGCGCCTCGACCCCGGCGAGCTCGATGTGCTGCCGGAACTCCGCCTCGACCTCGGCGGTGGTGCGCCCCTCGAGCTCGGCATCGTGCACCGCATGGACGATCCGCTGCGCGGTCTCACGGAGGAGTCCGGTCGGTTCCCCGTCCGGACCCTTCACGATCGTGCCCCCGGCCGGGTCGGGGGTGTCGCGGTCGATCCCGGAGAGCTCCATGGCGCGCGCGTTGGCGAAGGAGGCGTGGCCCGAGGCATGGACGAGGTGCACGGGGTTGTTCGGACTCACCGCCGAGAGCGCATCGTGCGGGGGCACTCCCTCGATCGCATCGGGGGGTGCGGGGACCCAGCGCTCCTGGTGCCAGCCGCGCCCATTGATCCAGGTGCCCGGCTCGGCCGCGGCCGCGGCCTCGGCGACCATCTCGACCATCTCGTCCCAGGTCGTGACCCGCGTCAGGTCGAGGATCGTCTGTGCATGGCCGAGCCGCTGGAAGTGGCCATGCCCCTCGATGAAGCCCGGGATCACGAGCCGCCCATCGAGCTCGACGACCTCTGTCGCGGGTCCGGCCAGGGCGCGGATCTCCTCCGAGCTCCCGACCGCCTCGATCCGGCTGCCGCGGACCGCGACGGCTTCGGCTTCGGGGAGGGAGGGGTCGACCGTGACGACCTTCCCCCCGACGAGGATGAGGTCGGGGGCGTCGGGGTCGGCCTCGCACCCTGAGAGGGCGAGGACGAAGGCGACGAGGGCGAGCGGGATGATTCGGGTCATGCAGGGCTCCGTGGGTTCGGGCTTCGATGGGGGCCGGTCGAGGCGGGGCGCGCTCCGCTCAGCGGCGGAAGCGCACCTCGCCGTCGACGATCGTGATGTCGACCTGCGCCTCGGGGATCTCCTCTTCGGGGATCGTCAGGATGTCGCGGTCGAGGACGACGATGTCGGCGAGCTTGCCCGGGGTGAGGGAGCCAAGCTCGTCGTCCATGAAGGCGGCGTAGGCGCAGTTGATCGTGTAGCTTTCGAGTGCCTCCATCCGGTCCATCGCCTGCTCGGGGAAGAAGCGCTCGCCAGTGCGCGTCATGCGCGAGACCGAGGCGTGGAAGGATTCGATCGCGCTGATCGGCTCGACCGGGACGTCGGTCCCGTTGCAGATCACTGCGCCGGAGTCGATCAGGCTCCGCCATACATACGCGCCGGTGCGGGCCCGTTCTTCACCGAGGCGGGGCTCCACCCAGGGGCCGTCCGAGGTGCCGTGGATCCCCTGCATCGAGGCGATGACCCCGAGCTCGCCGAAGCGCGGGATGTCGTCGGGGTGGAGGTGCTGCGCGTGCTCGATGCGCCAGCGATGGTCGATCGTGATCTCTCCGTCCTCGCCCCCGAGCACCCGCTCGTAGATGTCGAGGGTCTCGCGGTTGCCCCGGTCGCCGATTGCGTGCGTGTTGAGCTGGAAACCGTGGCGCAGCGCGATCTCGGCCGTGCGCTCCAGGCTCTCCGGGGAGGTCTGCGGGAGCCCGCTCGTCTCCGGCATGTCGGTGTAGGGCTCGAGGAGCCAGGCACCATGCGTGCCGAGCGCTCCGTCGATCGCGGCCTTGATCGAGCGCACCGTGAGAAAGTGGCCTCCGACTCCCTCCATGAAGTAGTCGCCGAGCCGCTGGTCCATGGCCTGCTGGGACTCCCCGCGCACCATCACGTAGAGGCGCACCGGGAGCTCGCCCGCCTCGGCGAGGGCGCGCAGGCGGTCGATCGTGGCGAAGCCCGAGCCCGCATCCTGGAAGGTGGTGACACCGTGCGCGAGGGCCTCGGCACCGGCGAGCTCGACCTGTCGGAAAAAGCGCTGCTCCCTCTCGTCGGCCGTCATCTCCTGCTCCGCAGCGCTCTGGGCGCGGCGGGCGATGGACTGCGCAGCCTGGCGAAGGAAGCCGGTCGGCTCGCCCGCCGAGTCCCGAACGATCGTGCCCCCGGACGGATCGGGCGTGTCGCGCGTGATTCCTGCCACTTCCATCGCGCGGGCGTTCGCGAAGGAGGCATGCCCACTCGCGTGCGTCAGGAGCACCGGGTTGTCCGGGCTGACCTCGCTCAGGTCGTGGTGGGTGGCAACCCCGTCGTACGTGACATCGGGGGCGGGATCCCACCGTTCCTGGTGCCAGCCGCGGCCCGTGATCCACTGGCCCGGCTCGGTCTCGGCCACCGCCTCGGCGACGAGTGCCACGATCTCGTCCCAGCTCGTCGTGCGCGCGAGGTCGAGGGTGAGGCGGGCATTGCCGAGCCCGAGGAAGTGGCCGTGCCCCTCGATGAAGCCCGGGATGGCGAGGCGCCCTTCGAGGTCGATCACCTCGGTCGTGGTGCCGACATGGCGCCTGATCTCGGAGGTCGACCCGACGGCGGTAATGCGATTGTCGCGCACGGCGACCGCCTCGGCCTCGCCCAGTTCGGGGTCGACCGTGACAACCTTGCCATTCAGGAGCACGAGGTCGGCGGCGTCTTCGGGCGAGGCACCCGGTTCGCAGCCGGAGATGCCGAGGCCGGCCAGCGCCACCACCAGGGTCGTGACGAGGGCCGTGAGGGGGGAGCCCGCGCACGTGCGGGGGCGGAGGCGATCGGGAGTCATCAATGCCTTCCTCTCGAATGCGGTTCGAAGGTTTTGGCGAACTTGAGCTGCATCAAGGTGCGGTGTGAGCCCAAGTGGCGCCAGACCCTGCGGGCTTCCCTCGCGGATGACGGCTGCCCCATGGCGCAGGGACGCGGCTCGGACCATGTTTCGGCATGGCTTCTTCGACCCTTGTCTTCGGACACCGAAATCCCGACGCAGATGCGATCTGCTCGGCCCTCGCCTATGCCGAGTTCAAGCAGCGCACGGACGCCTCCGGAAGCTATCGGGCGGCCCGCTGCGGGAACTCGAATGTGCGCATCGACGCGATCCTGGACCGATTCGGGGTCAAGCTCCCGAGCTACGTGGGCGATGTCACGCCGAGGCTGCGCGAGCAGATGTCCACGGATCTCGTCACCGTGCCCCCCGATGCGACAGCGGCCGAGGCGCTCGAGAAGATCGATCGGCATGACATCCAGGCCGTGCCCGTGGTCGAGAACGGAGGAAGGCTCATCGGGCTCGTCAGCATCTACCAGCTCGGCCGCTCCTTTCTCCCGAGGTCGGGACCCGCGCGGGACGTGCGCCGGGTCGACACGACGATGGATGCGATCGTGGGTTCGCTCGGGGCCAGTGTGGTGCACCTCGTGGAGCCGGACCGGGTCGAGCCCCTCCACATCCGGGTGGCGGCGATGGACCTGGCCTCCTTCGACCGTTTGCAGGACCGGGAGGGGATTCCGCCCGAACAGACCCTGATCATCGTCGGGGACCGACGTGACATCCAGCTGCGGTCGATCGAGCGCGGCGTGCGCTTGATCGTGATCAGCGGGGGGCGGGAGGTCGACGAGGAGGTGATCGAGATGGCGCGGGAGGCGGGGGTGAGCATCATCGCGAGCGAGTTCGATTCGGCCAGCACGGCCTGGGCGATCCGGTCGGCGGTGCGCGTCGACTCGATCATGGTGCGCGACGTCGTGGAGTTTCCCGAGGGCGAGACGCTTGCCAGCGTGCGGCGGCGGACGGCCGACATGGACCCCGCTGTGTTCATGGTCACGAACGAAGGGCGGCTGACCGGGGTGTTCTCGCGCCGGGACATCCTCAGGCCGAGCCGGACCCGAATCATCCTCGTCGATCACAACGAACTCTCGCAGGCCGTGCCCGGCGCCGAAGAGGTGCAGATCGTCGAGGTCGTCGATCACCATCGCCTCGGGGACCTGCGCACGCAGGAGCCGATCCTCTTCCTGAACCGTCCCGTGGGATCGACCTGCACGATCGTGGCCGACCTCTTTCGGGGTGCCGGGCTCGAGGTGGGGCCCGAGCTCGCGGGGATCATGATGGGGGGGCTCGTCTCCGACACACTGAACCTGCGGAGTCCGACGACGACCTCGGTCGACTCGGAAATCCTCGGCTGGCTCGAGGAGATTGCGGGTGTGACCGGGAGCGAGCTTGCCGAGACCATCTTCTCGAGCGGGTCGGTCGTGGTCGCGCACGACGCCCCCACGGTGATCGGCCTCGATCGCAAGCTCTACGAGGAGGGCGAGGTGCGCTTCGCGATCTCCCAGGTCGAGGAGCTCGGCTTCGAGGAGTTCGAGCGGCGCGAAGCGTCGCTCGAGGACGCACTCGAGGAGAGCCGCAGGCGGGACGCGCTGGATCTGGCCGCGCTCATGGTCACGGACGTGAAGAGCCAGAACTCGCTCCTGCTCGTGGCGGGAGATCCCGAGCTCGTCGCCCGGATCCCGTACCCGGTGATCCGGGAGGGTGACCTCTTCCGGATGGATGGGGTGGTGAGCCGAAAGAAGCAGCTCCTTCCGCTCCTCGCGGGAGTGCTGCGGCGGGGGCGTCCGCCGACCTGACGGCCACCCTGCACAGGTTGCGTACAGGAATTGTAGAGGAAATATTGACTGTCGGGCAAAAAGCGTGCAGGTTTACTCACCTGAACGAAATTTCGAGATCGCCCGAGCCCCGGCCCCAACCATGCAGGCATATAACTCCGACCTCTACCTCACCACAACCGAGACGGCAGAGCTCCTCGACGTTCACCCTTCGAGCGTGAAGCGGTGGTGCGACGCCGGCGAACTCGAGAGTGACCGCACCGAAGGGGGGCACCGACGCATCTACCTGCGAACCGCGCTCGACTTTGCCGATGAGCGGGACTCTCCCACCTTTCTTGCTCCCTTCGCGCCCTTCGAATCGCACGTGTGGCTTGCGGTTCGCGCCGCCGAATCGCAAGATGACTTTCGACGCATCCGCTCGCTCGCCATGGGTTGGCTTGTGCGCGGTTACCCACAGAGGATCACCGCTCTCTTCGAAATGCTCTCGCGCCGTCCAACCCTGACCTACGAGCGCGTCTGCGACGAGGCGATTCGCCCCTTCATGGCCGAGGTGGGCGAGGCGTGGCACGCGGGTCGACTGCGCATCGGAGACGAGCACCTCGCCGGACAGGCGATCCTTGACGCCCTCTTCCGACTGACGCCCGGGGTCATGCTCGAGACGGGGAACGGGACACATCGGGTGGCGGTCGTCGGATCGGCCGAGGGAGACCAGCACCAGATCGGCTCGATGTGCGTCCGCGTACTCCTCGAGCGGGAGGGATGGCGTGTGCTCTACCTCGGTCCCAATACGCCCGCCGAGGAATTCGCGAACGTGCAGCGCACGCAGGGCGCGGAACTCGTCTGCGTGTCGTTCACGCCGCCGGCCTCGACCGGGCAGGTACGGCGCGCACTCGAAGTGCTCATGGAGTTCTACGAGTCCGAGGCTCCCTACCACGTGGCCATCGGAGGAAGCGCTGCCGGCAAGGCCGCGATCGAGGGGCTGGAGCGGGAGGGCGCACGGCCGCCCTTCCTCACGGTGCAGAGCTTCGCAGGAATGGAAGACTTCGCGGCCTGGCTGCGGGCTGGCGAACGGCATGGAATGAACGGGGGGCGACCGGACGCCGTCGCCGCCGGGGCGGACCCGGGCTCTGGGCGCGGGCAAGACGACGACACGGACGAGAGGGAGGCGGCATGGCGAGGGACGGGGACCCAGTGAAGGAGGCCACCTGGCGAAACGCAGAGGGCATCGGTCTCCTGGTGCTGCTGCTCTTCACACTCGCGGCCCTGCTCGGGTACGGGTGGTTCGGCCTGCGTCCGCAGAACCTTCCGGACTCGGGGCCGATTCTTGCCTTCTGGCCCGTCTCTTTCCGGTTCTTCGCGCAGGTTCACATCATTCTGGGCGCGGTCGTGCTCCTCATCGCGCTCTGGAAATGGGCGCGGGCGCGGTGGATCGGTGCCTTCGTGGCCGTCTACCTGATCTCCTTCCTGAGCGAGTATTTTGGGACCGGGTACGGCATCCCCTTCGGCGCCTATGAGTACACGGCAAACCTCGGTTACAAGATCGACGGAAGGGTCCCCTGGGTGATCCCGCTTTCCTGGTTCCTGATGGCCGTGCCCTCCTATGCGATCGCGTGGGCTGCGCTGCCGGGCGACCGGGAGACGGGCAGCGGGGTCGGGTCGAAGCGGGTGGTCGCGCGCGTGGCCTTTGCCGCGGTGATCCTCACGCTCTGGGACGTGGCCCTCGATCCGGCGATGAGCTACCAGGCGCCCTTCTACTGGATCTGGAGTGACACCGGCCCCTACTATGGCATGCCGTGGATCAACTTCGGGGGCTGGCTCCTGACCGGGCTCGTCATCTTCGGCGCCTTCGAGATGCTCCGCGCCGGACGATGGATCGAGAGCATGGACCTGCGCTGGCTTGTGGCCTACTACGGCGTGACGCTGCTCATGCCCGTGGGGATGATCGTCCTCGAGGGGCTCTGGGTGGCGGTTGTGGCGACGGTGGTGTCGTATCTTCTGGCCTGGGCCTTCTACCGGCGGATGCGGGCCGGGCAGGCACACTCCGCGCTGCCCACTCCTCCGGCATCACGGGGTGCCGCGGCCGGACGGGGTGGAGCGGCGGCATGAGCGACCTTCGGTCGGCCCTGGAGGGCGCTGCTCGCGAGGTCGGCGAGGCCTTCGGGATGCGGGCTCCGCGCATCGAGGGCAAGCTTCTGCGTCCGCAGGTGGCAGCCGCCTTCGCGGGCGGCCGCCGCGCGGCCGAGGCGGACGGGGCCGGCCTTGCTGTCCATCCCGGCTTCGTCCAGGGGGTCCTGGCCATTCAGATGGTCCACGAGGCATCGCTTCTGCACGACGACATCCTGGACGGATGTGCCGAGCGGCGCGGCAAGCCCTCCCTTGCCGTGGAGGCGGGTGCGGCCAGGGCGCTCGTGGAGGGTGACCACCTGCTCACCGCGTCGTACCGGGTGGCGTGCGCGACGGGCGCCCCGGGGTTCGTTGCTCGCTTCGCCCGCGCGGTCGAGCGGACCGTGGCCGGCGAGAAGGCGCAGGGCAGGGCGCGGGGACGCATCCTGAGCGAAGGGGAGTACCGGGAGATCGTCTCGCTCAAGTCCGGGGAGCTCTTCGGGTGCGCGGCGTCGCTCGGGGCCTCGCTGCGGGGCGACGAGGCCGAGGCCGAGGCCTGCTACCAGCTCGGTGTGCGAATCGGGCGCATGTACCAGATGATCGACGACCTGCTCGATCTGTGCCCCGCGGCCCGACTCGGCAAGCCGCCTCTTCTGGACTACGATCAGGAGAAGTGGACCTGGGTGCTGGCCGAAGCGGGTGTCGATGGGTTCGGCCTGGAGCGGGACGAGCTGCACCGGACCCTCTTCCAACCCGGCGGATGCAGTGAGGGGCCGGGCTCGCCCTCACCCGTGCGCATGGCACTTCGACGGCTCGAGCTCGAGGCTTCGAGCCTGCGCAAGGCTACGAACGACGCTGTTGCGACGATCCTCGAAGGGTGGCTCGAGCGCGTGAGGGACACGATCGCCCGGGAGGAGGAGGCGCTCGGCACGGGAGAACCGCGGGGCGAGCGCGTCCCGGGGAGTCGCGCCGCGGCGGGCCGGGTGCGCTCCGAGGTCGTCGACCTCGCATCCGCGCTCGGTGGGCCCGGAGAGTGGCTGCCCTACTTCGCACGACACTCCCGGTCCTTTCGCTTCTCGGCGCGTTTCTTTCCGCGCGACGAAGGGCGTCTGGTTGCAGGCGTCTACGCCTTTTGCCGGTTTACCGACGACCTCGTGGACGAGGCGGGCGATCGACCGATCGACGAGTTGCGGGCGCGCCTTGCGACCTGGGATGCCCACGTGGTCGAGGCCTACGAGCGAGCGCTCTCCGGCGGGAGCCCGGAGTCCGCTGCGAGCGACGGGGGTGGCGCACCGAACGTTCCCTCACGGATCGCCCTCCTCGACGAGGTCATGGGCGAGACGGCCCGGCGGGGGGTGCCACTAATCTACGCGCGAGAGCTCATCCGAGGTGTGGGGATGGACCTGCGCGATCCGGATGCGCCCCTGCTCGAGGTCCCGGACATGGACTCTCTGCGGCTCTATTCGTATCGAGTGGCCTCCGTGGTGGGGCTCTGGCTGACCGAGCTGTTCGGCAAGCAGGAGCCGGCCGTGCTTCGGCGGGCCGAGGCCATGGGACAGGCGATGCAGCTGACAAACATCCTGCGTGATGTGGGCGAGGACCTCCGACGCGGGAGGCTGTATCTGCCCCGCGATCGTATGGAGGCGCACGGGGTGTCGCGCGGCGAGCTCGAGGAGCTGGCCTTCACGGGTTCGCGGCAGGGACGCAGACGCCCCGGCCCGCCCCTCCCGGCAGGGTACATTGGGCTCCTCGAGGAGCTGATCGCGCACGCGGACTCGGAGTATGAGCGCGCGATGGAGGGGGTGCCTGCCCTTCCGACCTTCTTCCAGCGTCCCGTGGCCGTGGCGGGGCGTGTCTACCGCGGTATTCACCGCGAGATCCGGCGCAACGGGCATGACAACCTGACCCGGCGCGCCCATACATCGTTCTCTCGCAAGGTCATCCTGGGCTCACGAGGGCTCTGGGAGATGCGCGAGGCAAGGAAGGCCGTATGAACCCGAGCAATTCCATACCAGGGCTCCAGCAGAGACCTCCAGACCCCGACCCTGCCGCAGCCCCTGGCTCCGCTCCGGAGGGGGCCTCCGCTACGGGCTCGGCGGCGGCCTCCGGGCGGGCCTCTGCCCACGAAGGGGCTCCTGCCGCAGATCCCGCTTCCGCTCCGGAGCTGGCCACGGCCCCCGAGCGGGCTTCGGACGGGGTGCCTTCTTCCCGGAAACGCGCGGTGGTGATTGGCGCGGGCTTCGGAGGGCTGGCGCTGGCGGTCCGGCTCCAGGCGGCGGGGCTGCAGGTCACTCTGGTCGAGAAGCGGGAGATGATTGGCGGGCGCGCGTACCGCCTCGAAGACAAGGGATACGTCTTCGACATGGGGCCTTCGCTCATCACGGCGCCCGAGATCATCGATGCGGTGTTTCGCGTGGCGGGAACGCGCCTGCTCGACCACGTCGACCTGATTCCCCTCGACCCCTACTACAGGATCTACTTTCACGACCGGACGCACGTCGACTACGTGGGTGATCCGGATCGGATGCGGGAGCAGATGCGCGCCTTCAACCCGCGCGACGCCGAGCGCTACGATGCCTTCATGCGAAAGGTGCGGCCGATCTACGACGCCGTCATCGGAGAGCGGCTCGGTTCCAGGTCCTTCGGGGACCTCGGGACGATGTTCGGCTTCATTCCCAGCCTGATCCGCCTCGAGGCCTGGCAGCCGGTGACGTGGCTCGTGAACCGTTACTTCAAGGACTTCCGACATCGGTTCCTCTTCTCGTTTCATCCGCTCTTCGTGGGGGGCAATCCCTTCCGGACCCCCTCGGTCTACCTCATGATTCCGTACCTCGAGCGGCTCGGGGGCGTGTGGTTCTCGAGGGGGGGGATGTACTCGCTCGTCGATGCGCTCGGGAAGGTGTTCGAGGAGATGGGTGGCGAGATCAGAACCGGACACGAAGTGGAGCGCATCGGGGTGAGTGAGGGGCGGGTGAGCCATGTGATGGCGCGCTCCGGGGACGAGGCGGTGCGCTTCGACGCCGACCTCGTGGTGTCGAACGGAGACCCCGGCCACACATACCGCGACCTGATCGAGCCTGAGCATCGGCGCAAGTGGACGGACCGGAAGGTCGAGAAGATCGACTACGCGATGTCCTGCTTCCTCCTCTACATGGGGACGAAACGGCAGTACCCCGAGCTGGAGCACCACACGCTGATCCTGGCGGAGCGCTACAAGGGGCTGCTCAAGGACATCTTCGACCGGAAGGTGCTGCCCGACGACTTCTCGATGTACCTGCACGTGCCGACGCGGACTGATCCATCGATGGCGCCCGAGGGGTGCGAGAGCATGTACGTTCTGGTGCCCGTTGCCAATCTCAGCTCCGGGCTGGACTGGGAGGAGTTGCGCGAGGAGTTCGCCGATCGCGTGATCGACTTCCTGGAGGAGTGGGGACTCGAGGGGCTGCGCGAGAACCTCGAGGTGCTGCACATCATGGATCCGCGCGACTTCCGTGACGAGCTGAACTCCCTTCAGGGGAATGCCTTCGCGATCGTTCCCAAGTTCACGCAGACGGCCTGGTTCCGGCCGCACAACAGGAGCGAGGACGTGGACGGGCTCTACCTCGTCGGCGCGGGGACGCACCCCGGTGCGGGTGTGCCCGGGGTCTTCCTCTCGGCCGAGACCACGTACGGGTGCATCGCGAAGGATCTGGGGCTCCCGGACCAGTGGGACTGGAACGAGCCCGGGCGGGTCGAACTCGAAGAGGCGCGCTCGCCGGCTGCAGCGACGGGGTAGGAGACGGCAGCAGGAAAGGGCAGCGGGAAAGGGCAGCAGGGCAGGGCAGCAGGGCAGGCGCAAAGGGGCAGGCAAGGGGGGCGATTCTCGCGGCGCACCTATGCTGCGCCGCGCATGGCCGGGGATCGGTCCTCGCCCGGTCGCGCCGCGCCCGGCCGGGCCGGTCCTTGCCC
>SLDT01000191.1 GCA_007125125.1 Gemmatimonadota bacterium
ATGCCTTCGAGGTGCTCGATGAGTTCGGGGAGCCCTACGAGCACCCGTTTCTTGGCGGGCTGACGGTGCCGCGTCCGCAGTTTGTCGACATCGACGGGGATGGGGATCCGGACCTTTTCGTGCAGGAGCGGTCCGGTGAGCTGATGTACTTCGAGAACGTCGGGGGGGCCGGGGAGCCGCGCTTCCGCTGGCGCTCGGATTTCTACGGGGGGCTCGAGGTGGGCGAGTGGTTCGTCTTCCATGACCTCACGGGCGATGGGCAGTACGAGCTGCTGAGCGAGCTGCGGTTTGATTACATGCGTGTGTATCGAAACGAGGGTACGCTTGATGATCCGCGCTTCGTGGTGGCGCTCGATTCGATTCGCGATGTGGAGGGGCGGGCGATCTTCTCGGACCGCCAGAACATCCCGCACCTGGTCGACCTGGACTGCAGCGGATCGCTTGATCTCCTGCTCGGGCGCATCGATGGGATGATCACGCACTACCGCGAGGAGGAGCGGGTCGATGGGTTCCCGCGCTTCCGCCGGGTGACGGACCGGTTCGAGAACATCGAGATCATCGGGCAGATCGGGTCGATGCACGGGGCGAACGCGATGTCCTTCATCGACATGACGGGCAACGGTGCGCTGGACCTGCTCTGGGGGGACTTCTTCGAGCCGAGCGTGCTTCTGATCCGGAATCGGGTGCCCTGTCCAGGGTACGACCTTGACTCTCCGCCGGAGCCGCTCCAGACGCCCGAGGGGAACCTCCTGACGAGCGGGCACAATGTGCCGGTGCCGGCCGACCTGCGGGGCGACGGGCGGATGGATCTGATCGTGGGGGTGCTCGGGGGGGCCTTCAATCCGGTGCTGACGGCATCGAACAACCTGCAGCACTATACGCGGGGCGACGACGGGCTCTTCCGGCTGGTGACGGAGCGGTTCCTGGCGGGGATCGATGTGGGGAGCGAGAGCATCGTGGAGGTGGCCGATGTGACGGGGAATGGCCGGCCGGACCTCGTGATCGGGAACAAGATCGACCCGGTCGAGACGCGGACCGGGCGGCTCTACCTCTTCGAGAACCGGGAGGGGCCGGAGGGTGAGCCGCAGTTCGCGCTCGCCGATACCCTCTCGCTCGAGGGGATCTTCCACTATGCGCCCGCGATGGGGGACCTCTTCGGGAGCGGGCGGCCCGACCTCCTCCTCGGGAGCTGGAACGACGGGGTGCTCGTGTACCGGAACCTCGGCCGGGAGGGGGAGGGCGGTGCGGGCTCCGGTTCGGGGGGCGCGTTGGATGCTGGGGTGGGGGGCGGGACGGGTTCTGCGTCGGGCTCCGGTTCGGGGGGCGCGGCGGGTGCGGAGTTCCCGCGCTTCGAGCGGGTTCCGGGGCTCACCCTGGAGCTGACGCGGGGCAGCCATGCCGTGCCCGCGCTCGGTGACCTGACCGGGAACGGGCTCCTCGATGTCGTGGTGGGGCGCTCGTCGGGGCAGCTCACCTGGTTCCGCAATGTGGGGAGCGCGACGGAGCCCGCCTTCGAGCGGGTGACCGACGAGCTCGGTGACATCGATGTCGGGCGCCGGAGCGCGCCCTACCTCGCGGACCTGAACGGGAACGGGTTGCTCGACCTGATCGTCGGGCGCGAGGAGGGGGGTGCGGTCCTCTACTGGAATGTCGGGACCCGCGAGGAGCCGGCCTTCGAGCTCGACGAGACCTTCGAGGTGCCCCTCTTCGCGCTGGGGCGCCCGGTCCCGGTCGACTTCGCGGGCGAGGGACGAACGGACCTCGTGAGCGGCGCGAACACGGGCGGGGTGGTCTACCTGCGCGGCCCCTCGCGCTGAGCCGCGGCTGGCGGCGGGTGGCTGACGCCGGCTGGCTGGCAAGGTGGCCGGGGGGTGGTGGGAGGCGGATGGTGGTCAGGGGGCGGGTCGAGGCTTGTGCTTCTTCGGTTCAAACCGTTCGTTCGCGAGAGGTACGAAACGCGCAAGGAGGGCGATCGTGCGAGGGATCTCGTCTTCGTGCGCGACCTGCTTCCATGTGAAGCGGAGAACGCGGTAGCCACGCACAGTGAGTTCCCGATCGCGCTTGCGGTCGGCCTCGAACGACCTCCGTGATGAGTGATACTTGTACCCGTCGACCTCGACGATGAGACGAAGGTCTTCCCACAGTGCGTCCACCTCGAACGGCCCGATCCGGGCGTTCATCGTGGGCTTCTCGAGTCCCGCCATGTCGATGACAACGGTCAACTGAACCTCCGCTTCCGAGCGGGTCAGGTCCCTGGAGCCCTTTCCGAGCAGGAGCCCGAGCCTGCGCACGCCCCTCCGATGGGGGAGTGACGAGATCACCCGGATCATCTCCTCGACCTCGACGAGGCCCTCTCGTTCGGCGTGACCGAGGATCTGCTCGAGGGTTCGGAAGGCCACGAGGGGGGCAAGGTCCACGATGATCCTGATGATCGACGCGGTCGGGATGCCGTCGACCAGGGAGTGGTCGGGGACGCCGAGTGAGAAGTGCTGGCGGCGGCGGATGCCCGGGATCCTTCGGTGACCCCGGCCGGGCATCATCACGTCCACAGGAGAGACGGGAGCCGGAACGGGGAGCAGGCCGCGCAGGAACGCTGCCATGAAGTGACTCACGAAGGAGTCCGGTCCAGATGCACGATGGGCCGCGAAGGCGCGGGTTCGGGGCGTGTTCACATGGGTGAGCCGGTAGATGCCCCAGTGGACGCGAGGGAGCAGCCCGCGACGCGCGCGACGATGAATGAGGGACCGGTCGAGCCCTGCTCCGAGGAGCTGCTGGATGGACACGACCCCATGCTGGCGGCGTGCGATCGATTCGATGACGGCGTCCGGTGAGGAGCTTGAGGGCGGGGGCATGGGGTCTCCTGGTCCGGAAGTGAAGTAGGTCGAGGCCTGCGGCTCTCGGCTCCGCGAGGGGTGCTGATTGGGGCTCAGGGTCCTGGACAGGCACGGAAGCGCGCGGTCCGGATGGGGTCTGGCGGCGCTGGATCTTCAAAGATCGGATCAGGAGCAGGGCGAGAAGATGGGAGGAAGGGACTTCGTGTGACGGCAGGAACGCGGCGCGTGGCTGGCATCAACGAGGTGGCTGGCCTGGTCCCGATCGTCGTGGGCGCCGCAAACGTCTGCGTCCGTGCACCTGGTGTGATCGAAGGCAGACATTTCTGTCGGAATTCGCCGGATTCGTCTGCGTTCGATGATGCGGCCGACAGCGGAGGCAGACGTTTGCGTCGGAATCCGCCCCACACGTCTGCTTTCGATGGGCGATGTGACGCGGACGCAGACGTTTGCGTCGCCCGGGTGCGGCAGATCGGACGATGGTGGGCCGGAACGGACCCGGTGCCGGGGGCCGAACTCGCGTGGGGGGACCGGGTCAGGCGCGGCGGCGGCGTCAAATGGTGGAGCGGCGCTGCGCGCCGCATCTATGCGTCCCTCCTAGCGAGATCGAAGGAACGCGTACCTGGGGCGCGCAAGGCGCGCCATCCTTCGAACGGAGGTGGGCGGGCGACGAACCGGCTCGCGTTCCGCGGAAAGCGAGGGAGTTCGTAGCTGCGCTTGGGGGAGGCCGCTGGGTGCGTGGGGTCGATGGGGCCGGCCCGGGGGGCGTGGGGTCAGCCCGGG
>SLDT01000216.1 GCA_007125125.1 Gemmatimonadota bacterium
ATTACCCGTTCATAACCTACCGTCAGATTGCGACGGTCGACATGGATGAGGACCGCAACATCATCAACCTGACCTGCGACGGGGGCATGGGCTTCGACGGCCGTGACCGCGGCGGTGAGCCCGTGTCCTGCACGGAGGCGCCGCAGGTGCAGCAGGGCAACGGGCTCGCGATTCCCAAGTACGAGGCCAGCCTGAACACGACCTTCACCCTCTTCGAGAACCTGCGCCTGTACGCGATGGCGGAGTGGAGGGGCGAGCACTGGAGGACCCTCACGGACGCGAGCTGCCGCCACACCTGCTTCTGGATCTCGAGGGCCGCGGTGGAGCGCCCGCCCGAATACATGGAGGCCGTGGCGCACATCGATGGGCTGATTTCCAGCTCACCCTATGTCGGAGCCTTCGACGCGAGCTTCGCGAAGCTGCGCGAGGTGAGCGCGAACTACACGCTGCCGAGCGAGTGGGCCGAGCGTGCGGGCGCGAACCGGGCGTCGCTCAACGTGGCGGCGAGGAACCTGTGGACGATCTGGGTGGCGCAGGACGAGATCGCGGGCGCGCCGGTGACGGATCCGGAGGCCCGTAATGCGACCTCCTATACCGGATCGAACTCGAACGTGCCGCCGCTGGCGAGCTTCGTGGTGACGATGCGGGTGTCCTTCTGATGGGACCGAGGCACGACGTGGAACCCAAGAAGGCTCACCCTACAAGAGAGGTAGATATGAGAGAGACGACACACAGCCGTCGGCGCGGCGGGGCGAGGTTCGGCCTCGCCGCGGCCGTCGGCGCGGGGCTGCTCGCGCTCACCGCCTGTGACGGGCTGTTGGACGTGGAGCTGCCGGGCGAGATGACCGAGGACGATCTCTTCCAGGCGGAGTCGGCGACGATGCTCGTCAACTCGGCGGTGGGGGACTTCGAGAACTGCTGGTCGATGTTCGCGATCCTGACCGCCGGCGTGGAGGACACCTGGGTCAGGACGACCGGGTACTGGGGCGGCTGGGCGGAGTACCGGAGCACCCGAGCGGGCACGGGCACGTGCGGCGCCACGGACTTCGGCACCGGCTGGTACGGTGACCTGCAGAGCGCCCGCTGGGTGGCCGAGCAGGCCTACGAGCACATCGAGGAGTGGAGCCCGGACGAGATCGTGGGGGACCGCAACGAGCTCCTGGCGACCTCGGCGACCTACGCGGGGCTGGTCTACCAGTTGGCCGGGGAGGTGTTCTGCGAGTGGGCCGCGAACGTGGGGCCGCTCATGAGCCCCGAGGAGACGCTACAGGAAGGAGAGCTCTGGTTCGATCGAGCCCTCCAGGCGGTCCAGGCAGGAGGTGACTTCTCCTACTACACGACAGACAGCATGGAGCAGCTCGCCTACCTGGGCCGGGCACGGGTCCGCATGGCGCTGGGCGACTATGCCGGCGCGGCTGCCGACGCCGAGCAGGTGCAGCCTGGGTTCGCGGCGTACGTGACGCGCGACAACACCGTGCAGCCGCGCTGGAACCACACGTACCGGGGCCTCAACGTCATGCTGCTGGGCAGCATCGCCAACGAAGGTCCGGACGGCACCTGGGAGTGGGAAGGCCAGCTCGTCTCGCCCGGCTACCGGGCGCTCGCCCTCGATCCCGAGGGCCGTCACGTGGTCGGCGAGATCGGCGAGGGCGATGAGCCGGAGGACAGGACCCGCCAGCCGCTGCCCGACGGATGGCAGTGGGACCCGCGCGTGCCGGTGGAGTTCGCCGGGGAGTTCGCCGCCGACGGCGTCACCGACATGTGGGCCCAGACGAAGTACGGTGGGCTCGGCGCCGACCAGATCATGGGCAAGTGGGAGGAGGCGATCCTGATCCGGGCCGAAGTCGCGGCCCGAAACGGCAACGAGCAGGGCGCGATCGATCTGATCAACGAGCTGCGCGACTACCACGGGCTGCCGAACGTGTCGGCGGCTGCGCTCGGTGACGGAGTGTACCACGAGGTCACGGGCGACGCCCTTCTCGACTTCATCTACGAGGAGCGCCGCAGGGAGTTTTTCCTCGAGGGTCGCCACTACGCGGACAAGGTCCGCTTCGACGGCTGGTTCCCGCGCATGACCGGCTCGAACCACAAGGCCGTCGCCTACGGGGACGTCCACTGCATCATGATGCCGGAGTCGGAGTACGAGAACAATCCAAACGTGCCCGAGGGCTACATCGGGCCGTACTAGGTCTCCGACCTCGAGCTGAAAGGCCAGCAGCAAGCCGGGAAGGGCCGGCTTCCGGGTACACCACCCCGGAGGCCGGCCCTTCTTCCTTTTGGGGCACTCGCAAGCCACAACCTTTCGACGGATGCCGCAGTCCTCTAGCCTAGGAAGCCAGCCCTCGACTCTCATGCCCGGACCCCCATGGCCGCCGAATCAACCTCCGAGCCCCGCTCACCGAAGGACTCGCGCTCCACCGTCTCAGAGATGCTGATGCCCCAACACGTGAACAACCTCGGCCACGTATTCGGGGGGGTGATCCTTTCGATGGTCGACCGTGCTGCTGCGGTGGCCGCCATGCGTCATGCCGGGAAACCGTGCGTGACCGTGTCGATCGATCGGGTGGACTTCCGTGAGCCGATCTACTCCGGGGAGCTGGTGACCTGCTCGGCCCAGGTCAACTACGTGGGACGCACATCGATGGAGGTCGGGGTTCGCGTGGACGCCGAGAACCTGCTTACCGGGAGGAAGCGGCACACGAACACCTGCTTCCTGACATTCGTGGCGATCGATGGGGCTGGGCGCCCGGTGCCCGTGCCTCCCCTCCAACTCGAGACCGAGGAAGAAGAGCAGCGGTTTCGCGAGGGGCGCCGGCGGAGGGAAGTTCGGCACGATCTTGCCCGTGAGCTTGGAGAGGGCGCCCCCCCCGGGGGGTGAGGAGTGTTCTCGCGATACTGGCGGCTGGCTCCATGAGAGCGTATCATGCAGTCATGAGCATCTGACATTGCGGTGCATGGTCGGACATGGACGCTCCGATCCGCTTTCCTCCGTGTGTCCTGCGCGGAGACCGATCGGTGTGCCCCTCCCTTCCCTTCCTATCGGAGGTTTCGATGAGTTCGAGCCGATGGCCCAGCGGTTTTCGCCTGGTTCCACACCTCTTCCTGCTCTTCGCGCTCGTCGGTGTGCCGGGTCCGTTGACCGCCGAAGTCCCGTTATCCGGAGGCGCGGACCTGTTGCAGGGGACGATCACGGGGACGGTGGTGGATGCGCAGGGCCAGCAGCCCCTGAATAGCGTACAGGTGCACATTCCCGCACTCGGACTCGGGGTGCTGTCGGGAACCGACGGCTCGTTCACTCTCTCCGACGTGCCGGTGGGAAGCCACACCCTGGTCGCACAACGCCTGGGCTACAGGCAGTCCAGCCAGGAGGTGACGGTGGGAGACGGGGAGACCCTCGAAGTCACCTTCACCCTGGCGCGGGACGCTCTGGCGCTGGACGAGATGATCGTGACGGGGACGCCCGGGGGGACGCGGTCGCGGGCGATCGGGAACGTGGTCGGTCGTGTGCGGGCCGCGGACATCACCGAGGTGTCGCCGGTGCAGTCCATGCAGGATCTGCTCGGGGCCCGTGAGCCGGGCCTCACCTTCCACCGGGGCTCGGGCAACATCGGGAC
>SLDT01000087.1 GCA_007125125.1 Gemmatimonadota bacterium
GGCCGAGGGCAGGGGTCGGGCCGAGGGCAGGGGTCGGGCCGAGGCGCTCGAGGCGCGGGAGCTCTTCGTCGGGCTGCGCGAGCTCAACCCGCACTTCATCGATCCGCCGACCGGGCTCGGGCGAGCCGCGGCGCTCCTCGGCGACACGGCCGAGGCGAGGCGCTGGTCGGACCACCTCGGCGAGGTGGATCCCCGGGCACGGCAGGGGCTCCAGCACCTGCGGCGGGCCCGGATTGCGGCGCTCCTCGGCGATGTGGAGGGAATGGTCGCGGCCCTCGACCAGGCCTACCGCGCCGGGACGCGCACCCAGTTCGTCCTCCGCGACGACCCCGACATGATGCGCCACCGGGACCACGACGCCATGGCCGCGCTTCTCCGGGCACGGTAGGGGGGGCCGGATCCCTCGACCTCGTGCACCTCGAGGGGCGCCCAGCCAGCCCCCCCTCGAGCTCGGACGGTGATCGCCGCGGGAACTGCGCGGCCGCCGCGCAAGAAACTCACCTGCGATGACATGCGTTGCTTTTGTTCGGGGAGAAGTCGTCGCGAGGGAGCGAGTTCTCCCCGCCCCCGGCCTCCCCCAACCGTGTGAGGTGGGAGAAGTTGTCGGCAGGGGGCGAGTTCTCCCCTTCGAGCAGAGGCGGGTCGCACCCCCGGGGAGTTTTCTCCGTGGGTGCCCGGGCCGAGGGCGGCAACTGACTGGTGAAGCGGGCACCTGACACGCCCCGCTGGTCGAAGGCACTCTCGTGCGGGCCGCTTGCCAGCGGGGGCCTTCGTCCCGCACTCTGCCGCGGTGACCGTGGAACCGGAAGACCCCGAAGTGCCACGGGATTCGGGCCGATCGGCGGTCCGGAGTTGCCCTTTTCCCCTGGCATGGAGCGCACATGGCGATCGAAGTTCGACCCGCGACCGAGTTTGATGACATCCGCACGATGGTCGGACCGAAGCGGCCCGATGCGAATGTCTGCTGGTGCCTGAGTCACCGGATTCCGTCGAAGGAGAACAATGCGCTTCGGGGGCCGGCCCGCGGGGAGAAGGTGGCCGAATTGCTCGAGAGCGGACCGATCGGAGTGCTCGCATACGAAGGTGACGAAGTGGTCGGATGGGCGGCGGTCGCACCACGGTCCCGGACCTGCTTCGCACGAAGCCGGACGATTCCGCGCGTCGACGATCTCGACGTGTGGTCGGTGTGGTGCATCCGCGTGCGGCCCGGACACCGCGGCCAGGGAGTCTCGCATCCACTCCTCGCGGGGGCAGTCGCGTTCGCTCGATCGCAGGGAGCGCCAGCGATCGAGGGGTACCCGCTGGACAATCGCGGGGAGAAGATCAACCCGACGATGGCCTACGTCGGCACCCGCGCACTCTTCGAGGAGGCGGGGTTTCGAAAGGTGGCCGACACGTCGTCGGTGCTTGACGGGTTCCCGCGGGTGCTCATGCGACTCGAGCTGAGCTGAGACCCTCGGCGGCCTCCACGAGTCCGGCCGGCTGATCGTCGCCTCGTCGCAATCGAGCGGTCCGTGTGTGATCGAGTGCTGACGGGCAGCGGGTTGCCTTCCTTGCACGGACCGAACCCTCGCCCTACGTTGGCCCTTTCGGGTGATACCTGCCGACGATCTCGCGCTGCAGGACGCGCCGTCGGGCGAGCCGTGAACCATGAACAAGCACCCGAATGAGCCTACTTGTCACGCACGCTGCCTGGACCCTTGTGGCTGCCTTCACCCTCTCGATCAGCTATGAACTCTATCGCGCGACGGTGAAGGCGGGCACGTCCACGCACGACTCGATGCGCTCCTTCCTGACCGAGGGCCTTGTCTTCTATGGCATCGCAGCCCTCGTGATCGGGCTCCTCTTCACCGGGGTCCGGTGGGCCGTCTGGGTGGGTCTGACCTACTGCATCGCGCTGATCTTCGTCTCGATCTTCTGGTACAATCCGAAGGTGATGTTCGATCGCAGGCCGGGCCTCATCGACTGGGCCGAAGACCTCGTCTACACGGGCCTGCTCTTCGTGGCCGCTGCGCTCCTCGCCTATGCCGCGGCCGGCTGGGGCCTCACACCGGTGCCCGCCTGACAAGGGAATGGTTCCACACATGGTGAAGACTCGTCGTCGATCCCGGCCCTCGCAGCACGGCCTTCTGGCCTCCGGGCTGATCCTTCTCCTCGCGGGGTGCTCCGCGTCGGCCCCGGAGACCCTCGGTCCGGCAGGCAATGCCCTCGCTCCCTGTCCGGATGCCCCGAACTGCGTGCACACGGGGGCCGAACATCCACCGGGGATTGCACCCTTCGAGTTGACTCCCGGGTGGGCGGACCGGCCCGCCGAGGAAGTCTGGAGCGCAGTGGAGTCGGCCGTGGCCTCCCTCCCCGGCACGGAGGTGGTGACGCGCTCGGAAAACTACCTCCACGCGGAGTCGACGAGCCGGATCTTTCGGTTCGTGGACGACCTGGAAGTGTACAGGGGTCCCGGCTCGGCAGAACTCGTCGTCCGCTCGGCCTCCCGTCTCGGCCGCTCGGACCTGGGGGTGAACATGAGACGGGTCGAGCAGCTTCGCGAGGCGCTCCAGGCCCGGGGGGTCGTCGACTGAGGGGAGGGTGGCCGCAGGCACCTCGGGAAGAAGACCGGCGGTCCGTGCACGTGCCGATCGCCCCCGCCCCCTTCGTCAGAGCCACGCACTCGCCACCCACCAGTAGATCGGGATCCCCAGCACGATGTTGAAGGGGAAGGCAAGCCCGATGCTCATCGCCAGGTAGCGTCCGGGGTTGGCATCGGGAAGGCCCTCGCGAAAGATCACCGGCGCCACGATGTACGAGGCCGACGCGCAGAGGATCATCAGGAGGTGTGCATCACCCGGTGAGAGCCCCACGAGCAGCGAGAATCCGAAGGCCAGGGCCGCGTTCACGACCGGCGCCGCGAAGCTGAACACCACGAGCTGCCAGGGGAACTCCGTCATTGATCTCAACTCCTTCCCGACCACTGTGCCCATGTACAGGAGAAAGAAGATGAGCATGCCGGTGAACATGTCACCGGCGATGAAGAGGTTCAGGGGCGAGGCGTCTTCCCCGAGGGAAACGAGGAGATAGCCGATCACGAGGCTGCCCACCAGGACCATGAGCGTCCCGTCGGTCACTGCCTTGCGAAGCACGACGTAAAGGCGGGCGCGACCCATCCGGCTCTGTCGCTTTCCCCACCCCCTGGCCAGAAGGATCGACAGGATGATCGCAGGGGTCTCCATGATCACGAGGGCAAGCGTCATGTATCCCCCCCAGGGAGTGCCGATCGCGCTCAGGAAGCCCACGGCAGTGATGTAGGTCAGGGTGCTGTTCGAGCCAAAGGTGCCCCCGATGGCTGCCGCGTCCGCATCCCCGAACCTCCCCCGCAGGAGGAGGAAGCTGTAGATCGGCACGAGGGCGCTCATGAAGATGACGAAGCCGATCGCCCAGAGTCCGTCCCCCGCCGGTGGAGCGTCGTACAGACTCACCCCTCCCTTGAACCCGATGCTGAGCATCAGGTAGAGGCTCACGAACTTCAGGACCGGCTCGGGAAGGGTCAGGTTCGATCGCAGCAGGGCGGCCACGAGGCCCAGGAGAAAGAAGAGGATGCCCGGATTGAGCAGGGTCGGCAGGAGCCCAGCCGCACTCACGACTCGCTCCGGCGCAGGACTGCCTCGACCGCTCGATTCACATGGGCCCTCGACAGCACGACCCCCTGGAAGGACTGTCGCACACCCTCGGCCCGACCCAGGACCTCGACACCGTACTGCTCGACGATTGCGGCCTCGGCAAGGGCCGGTGCGGCGAACACCCCGCGCCCATCCTTCCCGAGGAGCTGCAGAAGGGCAACATCCTCGACTTCAGCAGCCACGAAGGGTCGGATTCCCTCCCTCGCGAACCAGCGGTCGAGCCCGGCCCGCAGCGCGGAGTTCTCCGTGTGGAGGAGGAAGGGGGCGCCGTCGAGGCTTGCCGGGAAGCCGTCGCCGAGTGACCGGGCCAGCGCCGGCGCGGCAAAGAGGAGGACCGGCCCGGTGTCGAGCGCATAGGATTCCACTCGCACCGGGGCAGTCGGTGGAATAGGCACATCCGTGAGCAGGAGGTCGAGGATCCGGCTCCCCAGCGCCCCGAGCAGAGAGGCCTGGGTCCCGACCCGCAGCACCACCCGGACCTCTTCGGCAGGAAGCGCGAGGGCCGGGCCAAGGAGAGTGTAGGCACTCAGGATGGGCAGGGTGTCCGAGATTCCGACCGCCAGTCGGACCCGGCCCCGCTCCCCGTTGCCCTCCCGGCCCCCGAGGGCTTCGAGCAGCCGCTCGGAGAGGCCGAAGATCTCGCTGGCGTAGCGCTGGACGAGGATCCCCTGCCGGGTAATCTCAAGTCGATTGCCATGCCGGCGGAAGAGCGGGGTCGCGAGGGCCCTCTCCAGCGCCGAGACCTGGGCACTCAGCGTCGAGGGCGTCACCCCCAGCAGCTCGGCTCCCCGAGTCAGCGACGACTCCCGTGCCACGAACCAGAAGGAACGAAGATGGTGCAGGTTGAGCTCGGATAGAGAAGGCCCGTGGGGCAGCTGCGGGGTTGATGACGACATGTCGTTGGAGGCTGGGCGAGAAGGGGGCACGCTGTAGACCAGCAAGCAAGATGTCAGCCCCGGCTACCATCGAGAAGACCAAAGAAGCTATTCTTTGATTTGAATTTTTCTAATCCTGTCCGGTTCCCACCACGGCATCCCGTGCCCCGGTTGCACGAAGGGACGCCGGATTCTACCTTGCCCGCCGGCGGGGCGGTGCGCTTGCGAGCCCTCCCCGAGCGCCCCAATATGGCCGTGCGCTCGGGGAAGCCACTTGAGCTTCTCCTCATTCATGGCTCGGCGAGGGAGACGAAGGATGCAGGCCCACGACATTCCGCGGCGGCGTAGCGACGAGGCCCCCCGGAGTCGTGCGTCCCGCGGCAGGGCCCTCCTGGTCGCCGTCGCCGCTGTCGCCGTCGCCGCCCTCGCCTTTCTCTGGATCCCGCACTGGATCCTCGTGGGGCTCCCCTTTGGCGATCGCTCGCTCCGGGTCGGGATGGCCACGACCTGGGTCGGGGCGGCATTCGTGGCGGCCGCCTGGTTCACGTGGAAGTCCAGCGGACCGGGCCCCGGATGAGCTCAGGGTCAGTTCCATGAACCCCGCGCACCGCGCCGTGCCTGCCCCGGCGCCCGAACCCGGCACGGAGGCCCCCTGCCGCGCCGCCTGCCCGGTCGGGACGGACGCAGCCGCTTACGTCGCCCTCATCGAGCAGGGCAACCTCGAGACCGCCTACGACATCGCGCGGGCCCCGAACCCCTTTCCCTCGATCTGTGGGCGCGTCTGTGCCGCGCCCTGCGAGCGGCGGTGTCGGCGGGGAATCGTGGACTCCGCCGTCTCGATCCGTGCGCTCAAGCGGGTGCTCTGCGATCGACACGGCGCGGAGCAGGGCGAGAACTCCCGCTGGCATCTTGCGCTGGGACAGCTCCCCGAGCCCTCCGGCCCCTCCGTCGGCATCGTGGGAGGAGGGCCGGCCGGCCTCGCCGCCGCCCATGACCTGCGCCGCTCCGGAATCCCCGTCACCGTGTACGAGGCCACCGCGAGGGTCGGAGGAATGATGCGCTGGGGGATCCCCCCCTTCCGGCTCCCCCGCTCGGTCCTCGATGCCGAGTGCGACGCAGTGTCGGAGCTGGGGATCTCCGTGCGGACGGAGTGCCGCATCGGTAGGGACGAAGCCTTCGAAGCCCTCCTCCAGCGGCATGGCGCCGTGCTCGTCACCGTCGGGTGCCAGCAGGGACGGAGTCTCGACGCACCCGGGGCCCGCGAGCCCGGTGTGATCCGGGCCATCGACTTCCTGCGAGGGGGAGCAGAACTGGGCGATGGACCGGTGGTCGTGATCGGCGGGGGGAGCGTGGCCTTCGATGCCGCACGGAGCGCCTGGCGCGCGATCACGGCCTACGATGGACAGACCGCGCTCGATGCGGCGCGAAGTGCCCGCCGCTCGGGGGCGGCGAAGGTGAGCCTTGTCGCGCCGGAGGAGGCCGAGGGACTCCCGGTGCCCACCGAAGAGCTCCACGAAGCGCGGGCCGAAGGAGTCGAGGTGCGTGGGGGCGAGGGAGTGGTGCGCATCGTGGCCGAGGGCCGGGTCACCGGCGTCGAGGTTGCTCCGGTTCTCTCCCTGCGGCGGCCCGACGGCAGCTTCGGCCCCGTCCTCGATCTGGACCGAACACGGATTCTCCCCGCCGCCACCGTCGTACTCGCCATCGGCCAGGAGGCGGACACGGACTTCCTCTCGTCGCTCGAGGGGCTCGAGCGAACCCCGTGGGGAGGCGTCGTCGTGGATCGGGAGCAGCGGTCGTCCGCGCCGCAGGTCTGGGCCGCGGGAGACGTGGCCACCGGGCCGCGCGACCTCATCGACGCGATCGCGGCAGGCCGGCGCGCTGCCGCCTCGATCGCTCGCAGCCTGGAGCGCCCCGGCGTGCCGAACGAGCGCAGGGCGGACCACGCTTCGCCCCCGCTTCACCACCCCACCCGCTTCTGGAGCGGCTACGACGCGCTGGAGCGGACGACACTCCCGGTGCTCGCTCCGGCCGACCGGGACATGCTCCGGGAGGTCGAGCAGGGCATGTCGGCAGTCGAGGGATCGAGGGAGGCGTCCCGCTGCCTGCGGTGCGACGAGCAGCTCGCCTTCAGCACGGCGCGCTGCATCGCCTGCGGGCTCTGCGTGGACGTGTGCCCCCACGCTGCCCTCGCGCTCGTCCCGACCGGGGGCGCCCGCCTTGCCATGACCTTCCGGGACACGAGCTGCATCCGCTGCCAGCTCTGCGTTCACCGGTGCCCGACCGACGCCCTCTCCTTCGGGGTCGCACCGGCGTACGGAATCCCGCTGGTGGCGCCATGACGCGGATCATCGAATGGATCCGGAGCACGAGCCTGTACCGGTCGATCGTGCGGACCCCGCCCCCCGACTCCCCTCGGGGCCGGGCCCTGAAGAGCTTCGGGAACGTGTTCCTGCACCTCTACCCGGTCCGGGTCCCCAGGGCGCTGCTCCGCTTCCGCTCCACGTGGAGAATGGGCTTCATCTCGTCCGTGCTCTTCGGGATCCTCTTCGTCACGGGCGTCTACCTCATGTTCTTCTATACGCCGGCCATCACGATGGCGTACGGGGACATGCAGAGGATTCGAACGGAGGTCGGCTTCGGGCAGCTCATCCGGAACGTGCACCGGTGGGGTGCGCACCTCATGGTCATCGCCGTCGTGCTCCACCTCGTCCGGGTCTTCATCGACGGAGCGTACAAGGCGCCGAGGCAGTTCAACTGGGTGATCGGAGTGCTTCTCCTGATCGTGACGCTGGCCTACTCGTTCACCGGCTACCTCCTCCCCTGGGACCAGCTCGCCTACTGGGCCGTCACGGTAGGCTCGGACCTCGTCGACTACGTGCCCGTCGTCGGCGGCGACCTGCGGGCCTTCCTCCTCGGGGGGAACGTGATCGGCCAGGCAACGCTCCTGCGCTTCTACGTGATCCACGTGGCCGTGCTGACGATCGCCTTCTTCCTGCTCATGGCCGTGCACCTCTGGCGGGTCCGAAAGGACGGCCTGGCCCTCGACGAACCGCCTGTGGCCCACGAGGCCGGGGAGCACATCGCCTCCGAGGCGCATGGGCGCATGGGGCTCGCCCAGGAGGATGGCGGCGGGGCCCCGGACCCCGAGGGGCCGCCGAGCGCGGGCGCACGGGTGCTTGGATCGGTCGAGACCGAAGGGGGAACCGGCCACCCGCGCGACCCGCGGGACGAGGTCTTCACCTGGCCCCACCTCATCGTCCGCCACCAGGTCGTCGCCCTTGCCGTCGTCGCCCTCGTGCTCGCGATGGGGATCGCCTTCGAGGCCCCGCTCCGCGAGCTCGCGAACCCGGAGGTGACGCCCGACCCCTCGAAGGCGCCCTGGTACTTCGTCGGAGTCCAGGAGCTGCTCGCCCACTTCGACCCGCTCGTCGCGGGCGTGCTCGTCCCGGCCGTGCTCGTCGGGGCCCTGCTCGTGCTGCCCTGGGTCGACCGCAACCCGTCCCGGCGTCCCGAAGACCGGCGGGTGGCGCTCGCCGTGTTCTGGCTGATCCTGGGCGCCTTCATCGTACTCACGGTGATCGGCGCCCTCTTCCGTGGCCCTGGCTGGGGGTTCGTGCTCCCCTGGGTCGAACTGCATCTCGAGGTCTGAGGAGGAACACACCATGGCACCGACCCGACGTGAACTCCTGGAGGCCGGCTGGAAGGTGGGCGGGGGGCTGCTCGTCGTCGCCGCCGGCTGGACCACCTGGGAGGCCCTCCGCCCGCTGGGGCCCGGAGAGGGAGGGGGGCTGTTCGTGCTCGCCGATCCCGACAGCTATCCGGAGGCCTCGGCCACCTGGGTGCGCGAGGGACGGTTCTTCGTGACCCGGGCCCAGGGAGAGCTCTTCGCGCTCTCGCAGCGTTGCCCGCACCTCGGCTGCACCGTCCCCTTCTGCGATGCCTCGGGCGCCTTCGAGTGTCCCTGCCATGGCACGATCTTCAATGTGGCCGGTGAATGGGTCCGTGGTCCGTCTCCCCGCGGCATGGATCGACACCCCCTTCGAATCGAAGACGGACGGGTGGTCGTGAACACGGCGGTCGTCGAGCAGGGTCCGCCCCTGGGCACCCGGGAGCACGACACCCCGATCCGCGACGCCCGGTGCAACGGGGAGGCCGGGGACTGATTCCATGGCCGAAGAGCGCCCCGTCCCGCCCCCCCTCGACGCGCCGGAAGAGGATCGTTCCCTCGAGCGTTACTACATGGTGGGACTCCTGTGCATGCTCTTCCTGATCCTCGCCTTTCCACTCTATCGAATCGGCGAGCCGGACCGCCGCGAGCGGGCTGCGGAAGCCCTCCTGGAGGAGAACATCGCGCTCGGGTCCAACCTCTTTGCGCGGCACTGCGCGTCGTGCCATGGCGATGCGGGCTCCTCGTCCGCGACGGGGCAGGCCCTGGGCTCCCCGGAGTACCTCGCCGAGATCACGGATGCCCGGCTGGCGTGGCTCACCTCCGGAGGGGTGCCGGGCACCGCGATGGCCGCCTTCCACATGGACCTGGGCGGACCCCTCGGAGACCACGAGATCCGGTGGATCGTGACGTATCTGCGTTCTCTCGAAGACCGCCCCGAGGTCGCTGTGGCCCTGGCCGACGAGCCCGTGGAGCCCGCGGAACCGGCCCCTGTCGACGAACCCCTTCCCCCCGTCGAGGTGGCCGCAGTGTGGCGTGTACACTGTGCCGCCTGCCACGGCCTCGAGGCGCAGGGGGGGGCGGTCGGCTCGGCGCTTCGACCCCTCCCCGCCCACCTGCAGGCCGACCCGGACTCGGCCTTCACCGTCATCGCGCGCGGGATTCCCGGGTTCATGGTGCCCTACCTGGACGAGCGACGCGGCCCCCTCGACGCGCGCACGATCCGAGCCATCGTGGACTGGCTGCGCGAACCGGACGGGGACTGATGCCAGTGCCCCGACCCGACCTCTACCCTGCCCCCACGCCGAGGCGCGCGCCGGGCATCTTCACGCTTTCCCAACAACCCCGAGAACCATGAGCATTCCCTTTCGACGCCGTGGCTTCCTGAAACTCTCGGCCTTCGGACTCGCCGGGGCCGGCCTCTTCGGCTGCTCGCGGGAGGCCGATGGCCGACCCGACGGCCGCGACGGCGCCCGTGCGAGGGGCACCCAGCAGTTCAACATGAGCGGATACGGTGCGCCCCCCCTCGAGACGGTCCGGATCGGGATCATCGGGATCGGGAACCGGGGAATCGGGGGGGTGCGCCGGCTGAGGCGCATCGAGGGAGTGCAGATCACCGGCCTCTGTGACATCGAGCCCGATCGGGTCGAGCGTGCCGTGGCTGCCCTCGAGGGCCATGACCAGAACCCGCGCACCTACAGCGGGCGCGCCGATGCCTGGAAGGCGATGTGCGAGAGCGACGACGTGGACCTCGTCTACATCTGCACGCCCTGGGACCAGCACGCGGAGCAGAGCGTGTTCGCGATGGAGCATGGCAAGCATGTCGGGGTCGAGCTCCCGGCGGCGAAGACGATCGAGGAGTGCTGGCAGCTCGTCGAGGTCTCGGAGGCGACGCGCAGGCACTGCATGATGCTCGGCAACACCTGCTACGACTTCTTCGAGATGATGGTCATGAACATGGCCCGGCAGGGCTATTTCGGGGAGATCGTGCATGGCGAGGGCGCCTACATCCACGACCTCATGCAGATGAACTTCTCCGAGACCTACTACCACGACCTCTGGCGGCTCGAGGAGAACTCGACGCGCGACGGGATGCTCTACCCCCCGCACGCGATCGGGCCCATGTCGAAGCTCATGAACATCAACTGCGGCGACCAGCTCGACTACCTCGTCTCGGTCTCGAGCAACGACTTCCAGATGGCCGACCGGGCGCGCGAGCTGGCCGAGGAGAACGAGATGTGGCAGCCCTTCGTCGGGCGCAACTTTCGCGGCAACATGAACACGACGACGATCCGCACGCACCGGGGCCGCACGATCATGGTGCAGCACGACGTGACCTCGCCCCGTCCCTACTCCCGGATCTACCTCGTGAGCGGGACGAACGGCACCGCGCAGAAGTGGCCGGGCCCCGCACGGATCGCGCGCGACCACACCGGCTGGCTCTCGCAGGGCGCGATGCGCGAGATCGAGGAGGAGTACACCCCGGAGATCACCCGGCGCGTCGGCGACCTCGCGCGCGAGGTGGGCGGGCATGGCGGAATGGACACGATCATGGACTGGCGGCTCGTGGACTGCCTGCGCAACGGGCTTCCGCTCGACATCGATGTGTATGATGCGGCGCTCTGGAGCGCGATCGCCCCGCTCAGCGAGGAGTCGCTCGCCAACCGCTCCCGGTCCGTCGATGTGCCCGACTTCACCCGCGGCGCCTGGGAGACGAACGAGCCCGTCATGGACCTCGACCTGAGCCGGGGCGGCACGACGCGGATCATCTGAGGCTGCGACGGCCGGCACATGACCCCCGAGATCGCCATCGTCCTCGCCATCCTGGGCGGGACAGTCCTCCTTCTCGTTCTCGACATCCTCCGGATCGATGTCGTGGCGCTCCTTTGCCTCCTGACCCTGAGCTGGACCGGGATCCTGGACACCTCGGAGGCCCTCTCCGGGTTCTCCAGCAACGCCGTCATCGCCATGCTCTCGGTCATGATCCTCGGGCATGGCATCGCAAGGGCCGGCATCATGGATCACTTCGCCCGGCGGGTCGTGGAGTTCGCCGGGGAAAGCCGCCCGAAGATCACGGGCGTCGTCGCCACCTCGGCGGGGGTCATGTCCGGGATGATCCAGAACATCGGAGCAGCGGCGCTGCTCCTGCCCGCCATCCTCAACATTTCCCGTCGGCGGGACATCGCGCCCTCCCGTCTCATCATGCCCGTGGGGTTCGCCGCCATCCTCGGGGGGACCCTCACGATGGTCGGGTCCGGACCCCTCATCCTCGTGAACGACCTTCTGGGCACCGCGGATCTCGAGGGATACGGCCTCTTCGCCGTGACGCCCGTTGGCGTCGTCCTGCTCCTCTCGGGGATCACGCTCTTCCTTCTGCTCGGGGACTGGATCCTGCCCCGCGAGAAGGGGGGAGAACAGGAGAGAGGCACGCAGGAGATCCTCATCGACCGATGGCAGCTCCCCATCGCTGTGCGGTACTTCCGGATCCCCCCCGGGAGCCCGGCCGTCGGAGAGACGCCGGAGTCCCTGGGAATATGGGATCGACACCGGGTCAATGTGCTCGGGCTCGCCCTCGACCGGGACTCGGACTTTGCTCCCTGGCGGGAGGTCCGCTTCGAGGCCGACCAGCACCTGGCGCTCCTCGGAGAGGATGATGCCATCGACGCGGCAGCCGAGGCCCTCGGGCTGGAAGAGCAGCCCCGGTCCAGAGGCCTGGACCTGCTCGGGGATCCCACCCGCGCCGGGTTCGCCGAGGTCATGATCCCGCCCCGCTCCGAGGTGGCAGGCAGGACCCTCCGGGAAATGCGGCTCAGAAAGCGCCACTCCGTCGAGCCGGTGCTCCTCGTGCACGAAGGACAGAGCGTGCGCGGGGACCTCTCCGATGTCGTCGTCTCTCCCGGAGACACCTTCGTAGTCTTCGCTCCCTGGGAACACATTCGGGAGATGGGAAGCTCGGACGAGTTCATCCTCGTCACGGAGGTGGGCGCGGAGGAGCGGGACCGCTCCAGAAGCGGAGCCGCCGTTGCGGCCTTCCTCCTTGCGATCGGGATGGCCTTGGGGGGGTTTGCCATCTCCACGGCCTTCCTCACCGGGGCCCTGGCCATGGTCCTCACCCGCGTTCTCTCCATGGAGGAGGCCTACCGGGCCATCGACTGGAAGGTCGTCTTCTTCCTGGCGGGGCTCATTCCGCTCGGGCTGGCGATGCAGAAGACGGGAACGGCCCAGTTTCTCGCCGAGGCGGTCATGGACGTGGTCGCCGGGCGACACCTCCTCGTCTTCCTGACGGCCGTGGCCCTCATCACGACGGGGTTCTCCCTGTTCATGTCCAATGTCGGGGCCACGGTCGTCCTCGTGCCCATTGTCATCAGCATGGCCGAGATGTCCGGGGTGGACCCCCGGCCGGTGGTCCTCATGGTTGCGGTGACGGCGGCCAACTCCTTCCTCCTCCCCACCCATCAGGTCAATGCCTTCTACAAGACCCCCGGGGGCTACGAGAACGCCGACTACCTGAGGGCGGGCGGACTCCTCACCGTGCTCTTCATCGTCGTCGTCGTCACGATGTTCTCACTCTTCTTTCTCTGAGGCAGCGGCGAAGGCGTGGATCGGAACCAGCGCAGCGAAGGGGGCCACGACGCAGGGAGGCCCGGCCATGGCACGAGGTGAGCCACGCGGCCGCCGGCAGCGGCCACCACCCCGGACCACGGTCGTGCCCCTCGGGCCAC
>SLDT01000113.1 GCA_007125125.1 Gemmatimonadota bacterium
GATCTGGCAGAGGCGGTCCCACCGGAACCGGGCGTCCTGGGCGTCGGCGGGGGTGGGGATGATCGGGAGAAGCAGGATCAGCGCGAAAGCAGGAGCTACGACCGCCGAAACCAGGGATCTCATCTGATCTCCTTGCACGTTCAGGAAGCGACGTCCGGGCACGACCGCTGGTCTTCAGGCCCGAATCCGGGCGCGAACGGCCTCATCCACCGCCTCGGCGGAGGTCCGGCGCCGGCGGCCCGGACCGCAGGCTCAAACTGCTCCCGGGTCAGAACAGCCTCCGGGTCCTGGGCCAGTCGCTCGGCGATCGCCCGGTGAAGACCGAGGCTCCGGCGCTCCTCCCGGGTCATGGGGGGATGGAAGTCCACGGCCTACATCCTCCGGTACGCCGGCCCGCTCCCCCCCTCGCGCGGGGTCCAGCGCGGGCCGAGGATGTCGGTGGCCTTGCAGTCGATGCAGTTCGGGGCGTTCACGATGAGCCGGTCACCCTCGCGCTCGAAGACCCCGGCAGCGCACATGTGCTCGTAGAACTCGGCCATCTCGGGCGAAATGTCCTCGCCCACGATCAGGTGCGAGGGGATGTCGTCGCGCGTCTTGTTCCCGGACTTGAACACGGCGTCGACCTTCGAGACCGAGAGCTCCCCGACCGCCCCGGCGGCGGGCGGCGCCCCGGCGAGGGTGCGCGGCTCGGCGGCGTCTTCCTCCACGGCGATCCTCCCCCCGGGGAACCGCCCCCCGGTGAGCGTCATGAGCCCGGCCTTCGTGCCCCCTGCGAAGAACCCCGACTTGAAGGCGAGCCGCATGTTCCGGGTGCGCCGCAGATCGGCCATGATGAAGGACTGGTCCACGCTCTCGGTGCAGGCGCGGAGCCCTTCTTCCGAGGGATTGCCGGCCTTGAGCGCCTCGAAGATCCCGCGCGCGGCGAGGATCCCGGACTCGACGGCGTAGTGGATGCCCTTGAGCGAGGGCACGTCGACGTAGCCGGCGGCATCGCCCACGATGACGAGGCCATCGCCATGCCTCCGTTCGGGCACGGAGTGGTAGCCCCCCTCGGGGATCGTCTTCGCGCCCCACTCCACGAGCTCGCCCCCCTCGAGGATCCCCCGCACGAGGGGGTGCTCCTTGAACTGCTGCAGGAGCCGGTGCACGTCGAGGCGGGCGTCGCGGTAGTCGAGCCCGGCCACGATCCCGATCGAGACGAGGTCCTCGCCCATGGGGTAGATCCAGCTCCCCCCGAAGACGTCGCGCGGGAGCGGCCAGCCGAGGGTGTGGATGACGCGGTCGAGCCCCCCCTTCACCTCCCAGAGCTCCTTGACCCCGAGGGCATAGATCTGGGGGTTGGCCGAGCCCACCCCCTGCCAGTCTAGCCAGCTCTGGGTGAGGGGGCCGCGGGTGCCCTCCGAAAGCACGGTGACCTGCGC
Organism: Gemmatimonadota bacterium; assembly: GCA_007125125.1. Lineage (GTDB taxonomy): Bacteria > Gemmatimonadota > Gemmatimonadetes > Longimicrobiales > Gaopeijiaceae > SLDT01. The sequence goes on from SLDT01000113.1 coordinate 1,422, forward strand.
GGTGAGGTCCATCGGCGGGTTGTGGCCACTCCCGGGGTTCCCCTCCCGGTCGAGCCCGGCCGGGGTGGTGCGCACCCCGACGACGCGCTCCCCCTCGACGAGGAGCGAATCGACGGGGAAGCCGGGAAAGATGTTCACCCCGAGCTCCTCGGCCCGCTCCCCCATCCAGCGCACGACCTCGCAGATCGAGGCGACCCGGTTCCCATGGTTCTTCATCGTGGGGGGGGTCGGGATGCGGGTGGCCGACTTCTCGCGCATGAGGTAGACCGCCTCGCCCTTCACCTCGCCCCGGAAGGGGAAGTCCGGATCGGAGAGCTCGGGAAAGAGCGTGCGGAAGGGCCCCGGGTTCAGCACCGCGCCGGAGAGGTTGTGCTCCCCGAGCTCGGCCGCCTTCTCGAGCACCCCGATCTCGATCTCGCCGAGGGTGCCGCCCTCCTCCGCGTCGCGCCGCACGAGCTTCGCGAGCTCGATCGCCCCGGCGAGGCCGGCGGGGCCGGCGCCGACGAAGAGCACGTCCATCGGGACGGCCTCCTCGTCGGGCGGCTCGGCGACGATGAAGCGGTCGCGGGGCAGGGGGGGCTGGGCCCGATCGGGGCGGAGCACTCCATTCGAGCTGGTGGTATCGGACATTCCGGCACTCTCCATCGCGTTGGGTTGGAATCACCCGTGGCGCACCCCCGCCCGCCGGGGGCGGACGGAACCCGGATCGGGCGCCGCGGTAAGGGCAGGCCCCGGGTGTTGGCATGCCGGGGAGGGAGTGGGCCAGGCGGCCTGCCCTCCCCGCACCGCAAGAACATTACCCAATCCCGCCGCCCGAGTCACCCCGCGCCCCCGACGACCAACCTTCGATGACTTCATCCCGACCCCGCACCCTCGGCGAGCTCCGCTCGTCGGGGTACCGCACCCGCTCCGTCCGCGACGAGGTGCGGGCGAACCTGATCCGCAAGCTCTCGGCCGGGGAGGAGCTCTTTCCCGGCGTCCAGGGCTACGAGGACTCCGTGATCCCGGCGCTGGTCCAGGCGCTCCTCGCCCGGCACGACTTCATCCTCCTCGGGCTGCGGGGGCAGGCGAAGAGCCGGATCCTCCGCCTCCTGACGGGCCTTCTCGACGACGAGGTCCCCGTGCTCGAGGGCTCCGAGGTGAATGACGACCCCTTCCGGCCCCTCTCCCTCGAGGGGCGGCAGCTCGTCGAGGCCGAGGGCGACGGGGCCCCGATCCGCTGGCTCCCGCGCGAGGCCCGCTACGTCGAGAAGCTGGCCACCCCGGACGTGACGGTGGCCGATCTGATCGGCGACATGGACCCGATCAAGGCGGCGCGCGGCGGACACCTCCTCTCGAGCGAGCTCTCGATCCACTACGGGCTCCTCCCGCGCGCGAACCGGGGGATCTTCGCGATCAACGAGCTCCCCGACCTCTCGGGGCGCATCCAGGTCGGGCTCTTCAACATCCTCCAGGAGGGCGACGTCCAGATCAAGGGCTTTCCCGTGCGGCTTCCCCTCGACCTGCTCCTCGTGTTCACCGCGAACCCGGAGGACTACACGGCGCGCGGCAAGATCATCACCCCCCTGAAGGACCGGATCGGGGCCGAGATCCGCACGCACTACCCGGAGAGCGTCGAGGTGGGGGTCGGGATCACCCTCGCCGAGGCCTGGCTCGATCGGGGCGCCCTCCCGGTCGAGCTCCCCGACTTCATTCCGGAGCTCATCGAGCGCGTCGCGTTCCTCGCGCGCCGCGACAAGCGCATCGACCAGCGCTCCGGAGTGAGCCAGCGCATGCCGATCACCCTCCTCGAGGGGGCAGTGTCGAGCGCCGAGCGCCGGGCCCTCCGCCTGGGCGAACCGGTCATCGTCCCGCGCGTGGGCGACATCTTCGCGGCGCTCCCGAACATCACGGGCAAGCTCGAGCTCGAGTACGAGGGCGAGCTCCAGGGCGCCGAGGTCATCGCGCGCGAGCTCATCGGACGCGCGGCCCGTGAGGTGTTCCAGGGTCGCGCCGGGGGCACGGACGTCGAACAGATCGTCGACTACTTCGAGGGTGGAGGCGCGCTCCAGCTCTCGGGCGACTCCGGCGCCGAGGCCTCGGTGCGCGGCTTCGAGCAGGTCTCGGGGCTCCTCGAGCTCGTCGAC
>SLDT01000124.1 GCA_007125125.1 Gemmatimonadota bacterium
CCCCCCGATCGCCTCGGGGCCGAGGAGCGCCTCGACCCGCTCGCGCACCGCGCCCCGCCCGGCGATGCGCGGGGTCACGGGACCACCCCGTCGGGGAGGACCTTCCCGGGGTTGCACCGCCCGGCGGGGTCGAAGGCGGCACGGAGGCCGGCCATGGCGCGGAGCACTTCCTCCCCGTGCACGAGGGGCATGTAGGCGCGCTTGTCGAGGCCGACGCCGTGCTCCCCGGTGATCGTGCCTCCGGCCTCGACGCAGAGCGCCATGATCTCGCGCGAGGCGGCCTCGACGCGGGCGAGCTCGTCCGCGTCGCGCCGGTCGAAGAGGAGGTTCGGATGCAGGTTGCCGTCGCCCGCATGGAAGACGTTCGCGACGCGCAGGCGGTGGCGCGCCCCGATCTCCCCGATCCCGGCGAGGACCTCGGGGAGGCGGCTGCGGGGCACGGTGGCGTCCTGCACGAGGAGGTCGGGGGCGATCCGGCCCATCGCGCCGAAGGCCTTCTTTCGCCCCTGCCAGAGGGCGGCGCGCTCGGCCTCGGTGGCGGCGACGCGGAGTTCGCGGGCTCCCTCGGCGAGGCAGCGGGCGCGCGCGGCCTCGGCTTCGGCGTCGAGCCCTTCTTCCAGTCCGTCGAACTCGATGACGAGGGCGGCGGCGACGTCCTCGGGGTAGCCGGCGGCGAAGACGGAGGCCTCGACCGCGCGGATCGTCTCGCGGTCGATGATCTCGAGGGCGGCGGGAAGGAGCCCCTCGGCCATGATCGCCGAGACCGCCGCGCCCGCGGCCTCGAGGGAGTCGAAGAGGGCGAGGAGGGTGCGCACCCCCTCGGGGCGGGGAAGGAGCTCGACCTCGATCTCGGCCGCGAAGCCGAAGCACCCCTCCGAGCCGATGAAGGCGCCGAGGAGGTCGAGCTCGTTCGCCCCCGAGGCCCCGCGCCCGACCTCGATCCGCTCGCCGTCGGGGAGCACGAGGGAGAGCGCGGTCACGTAGCGCGAGGTGACGCCGTACTTGAGGCAGTGCGGGCCCCCCGAGTTCTCGGCGACATTGCCCCCGAGGGTGCAAGCGCTCTGCGACGAAGGGTCCGGTGCATAGTAGAGGCCGTGCGGTGCGGCGGCCCGCGTGAGGTGCGCGTTGATCACCCCCGGCTGGACGCGCGCCCGGCGCCGCGCCGCGTTCAGCTCGAGGATCCGGTTCATCCGCGTCGTGGCGACGACGACCGCCCCGTCGAGGGCGAGGGCTCCTCCGCTCAGCCCGGTTCCCGCCCCCCGCGGGACGAAGGGGACCCCCGTACGGTCGAGGGCCCGCACCACCCCCTGGAGCTCCGCGGTCGACGCGGGGAGGACCACGGCCGAGGGGGCGTGCCGGTACTGCGTGAGACCGTCCGACTCGTAGACCATGAGCTGGCCCGGATCGCTCAGCACGGCGCCCTCCCCGACGAGGGAGCGCAGCTCGGAGAGGAGGCTTCGGGAGGGGGTGGGCATCGGTCGGGAAGGAAGTGGGTGGGACCGACTCAGCTTAGCGGCGGCGGTCGGGCGAGGGCAAGCGGGCGCTCACCCCTCGTCAGGCACTTCGCCCCCTCCCTCGGACACCGTGCCTCCTCCCTCCGTCGGCGCTCCTTCCGGGGGGAAGGGCTCGACGCCCAGATGCTCGAGGATCGCCCGCATGCTCCACCGGGCCCCCTCCCTCAGCCCGGGGGGGAGCGCCTCGCCGTACACCCGGTCGACCAGGCGCTCCAGTCGCACGGAGGAAGGCACCCCGCGCAGGGCCCGCTCCGCCTCGAGGGCCGCCTCGACCTGGCCGATGCGCGCGAGGCGGTGCTCGCGGAAGGCGGCGAGGCGGGGCGCGGGGTCGTCGATCGGGGGACCGTGCGCCGGGAAGATGCGGGCGGGTGCGAGCGCCTCGAGCTTCTCGATCGAGGCGAGCCAGTCGGCCACGCACCCAGCGTACTCGCCCACCCAGGTCGTCGTGCCCTCGCCCAGGATCAGGTCGCCCACGAAGACGACCGGTCCGGGCCCGAGCACGAAGGAGAGGTGGTCGCGGGTGTGCCCCGGGGTGTGGAGGACCCGGAGGGGCCCGGCGTCGGTGGGGAGCTCCTCGCCCTCGTGGAGGGGCGCCCGCGGGGTGGGGCGGAGCTCCAGGCCCGTGCGGCGGGCGAGGGGGGCCGCCGCGGCGTCGTGATCGGGGTGCCGGTGCGTGAGGAGGATCGCCCCGCGCGTGGCCCCCGCGAGCGCGCCTTCGAGGGCCTCGAGGTGGGCGGGGTCGGCGGGGCCCGGGTCGATGAGGGCGACCGTGCGCTCCCCGATCAGGAAGGAGCGGGTCCCGTCCAATGTGAAGAGCCCCGCGTTGTCGGCACGGACGACGCGGGGCTCCGGGAGCCGGTGGCGCGGGCGCTCGCCCATGGGAGAGCCGGCCTCCGGGGACCCGTCAGCGGCGCTCGGCCACGAACTGCTCGGCGAGCTTGTCGGCGATGAGGCCGAGGGCCTCCTCGTCCTCGTCGGTGAAGGCGCCGGGCTCGTCGGAGTCGAGGTCGAGCTGGCCGAAGATCTCGTCGCCCGCGCGAATGAGCACCACGAGCTCGGAGCGGGTGTCGGGGGAGCAGGCGAGGTAGTTCTCGAGCTCGGTCACGTCGGCGACGTTCTGGTTCCGCTTCTCGGCGACCGCCGTCCCGCACACACCCTTCCCGACGGGGATGCGGGCGTGCTCGGTCGGGGAGCCGACATAGTTGTGGAGCCAGAGCTCGTCCTCGTCCTCGTTCAGGAGGTAGGCGCCGACCCAGTCGAAGCGGTCGTCGGCTGCGGCCACCTTCTTCACCGAGTGCCGGAGGAGGGCATCGGTCAGGAAGCCGTGCTCACGCATGTCCTGGAGTTCCTTCACCAGCTCGGTCGCGGTCTTGATCACGCCTGGTCACACCTTCGGGCAACGGCGGGGAGCGGGGGCCCCTCCACCTGGTCAGAGGTCAGTCTACAGACGTGGAAGTTTAATCCAGACCGCGGGAGGGCGTCAACGGCGCGGGGGAGGGTTTGCCTCGATCGGGGTCAGAGCTCGTCCCCGGGATCCGGCTCCCGGTCCGGAACCTTCGAGAGTGCCCGCTCGAACTTCTCGCGGCTGCCGCGACGCGCACGCTCCTCCAGGTACTCCTCCGTCAGAAGCGCCGACAGCTTCTCTGCCAGGGCGGTCGTCACCAACTGGTTGATCGACACGCCCTCCCGCTTCGCCAGCTCCCTCGCCTTCTGGTGCAACGACTCCGGCAAGCGCACGCTCATCGTGCTCAGTTCAGTTCTCCCATCCGCTGCAGGAGCTCCCGAGACGTGACCACCTCGATCCCGAACCTCGCGGCCCCTTCGAAGTCCCGCTTGTTGTAGCTCACGATCGCTCTGCATCCGCCGGCGACAGCAGCCTCCAGGACCATGTCATCTGCCGGGTCCCGCATCACCGGCCGCCAAAGGTAGTAAATTTCGTGGCGTACAGCGATCTGGCACAGGTAGTCGAGGACGTCATCGATCTCGCCGGGGGCGAGACCCAACTCCCCAGCCTGACGCTTGGCCACCTGCTCGTACTCCAGCACCAAGGGCACCGAGACATGGACCCTGAGGTCAGATCGGATGCCCAGCACCGACAGCAGCCGGAATGACGCCCCCCTCCGCGTGCGCCGCCTGCCTGAACATTCGAATGATTCGGGCAACACCGCGGTCGCTGCAGCTTCACCGCCGGTCATCGAAGTTGCTGCCGGTCGTCCGGCGTTGGGGAAGGCTCCTGCCCGGCCACCCTTCCTCCCTTGGCGAAGACATCGGGATCTGGGGCTACCGATCCTCGATCCGCTCCAGCACGGGCCGCCAGCCGAAGCCGTACCCTCGGAACCCCGGCTCCGTGAGGTGAAAGCGGGAGACGGTCAGGTAGCCGCGGCTCACTGCATGCTCCCGGCCACGAACCATGCGGCGCTCCTGGCACCAGGTTGCGGCGCCCTCGAGCGCTCCGATGTGCAGATCTGTATCAGTCAGAGGTCGCTCGATCCAGCCGAACCGCCCGTCCGGGCTGGCGAGGAAGTCTCCGTCGCCCACGTGGACTCCTCCGATGAGTCGGTTCCACTCCGATCTGGGGTCCATCGTGGACTCCCCACAGGTCAGAAGACGGAGACGGTACCGTGTTCCGTGAAGATCCGTCACCTCGGCCTGCTGAACATGACTCCCGCCCGCCAGACGCACCACCGAGCCATCGCCGAGGGCAGCTCCTGCCTGCGCGATCGCATCCCACGAGAGTGAGTGTTTCACGGGAACGGTCGCCACGAGGAGGGTCTTGGTCCCCGACTCGAAGTGCAGCCAGTGTGGTCGCCCGTCGTCTACGTAGGCTCCCATATCGAGGAGCACGGCGTCAGTGATCCGCCAGTCGGGGTCGAACAGCTGATCGTGACGCACGACGCCGAAGAACGTAACGTCCCGATGCGGTGCTGTCTCTCCCTGCCACGCCTGCATTCTGCCGGAGCGAGCCTCGTTCGGCTCGTCGATCTCGACGAGTTCGAGGACTGGCCTCCATACGATCCGATCAGTGCGAACATGGCTCCCCGCAGCATGGAACCGGGACACATGAAAGTACCCGCGCAGGACTCGATGCCCCGGCTCGGGCCGCCAACCGTCCTGGCACCAACTGAGCGACCCGCCGTAGCCCACGTTGAGATCTTCATCCGAGTAAGGCTCGACGAGCCATCCGTACGCACTCCCCGTGAAGTCCGGGTCCCCGGCGTGCACACCCCCGATCAGGAGGTTCCACGAGGTTCCACTCGGAGAGCAGTGCCATCGTCGATTGGCCGCACCAAGGCAGCCGGACCCGGTACTGGTTGCCGTCGGCGGCACGGACTCTCGCATCCTGTGCGTGGGGGACACCGGTGATGACGATGGGGGCATCGTTCCCGAGTGCCCCTCCCGCACGCGCGATCGCATCCCACGAGACGTAGTTCATCAAGGGGCGTCTTGCTACCAGGACCGTACGCTGCTCGGCTCCGATGCTGTAGGTGAAGCGCAGCCACGAAGGGGCGAGGTCGATAGGAGAGCCCTCAGGTGCGCCGTCCTCGGCGGCTGGCTGGAACGGCAATCCCGGGGAATCCCCGAAAAGCTCCGCCGATGTGACCTCTCCGTGGAACTCGACCCGGACCTGCGTCGCTTCGTAGACGAACTCCATGACGCCATTCTCAGCAGGTTCGAGACCCGGAACGGACCCGCAACCGAGAAGGACTCCGAGCAGGGGTGCGGTGACCCACAGGTGCGCTTCAGCCCGTTTCAGCATTTCAAGGAGGCAGAACGCGCCTGACACGACCGAGACGGTACGACGTGGGCGGAGACGCCTTGCACCTCGCCCCATTCCCGGTCGACAACGTAGTCGGCGCCGTGCGATACCGACGCATCGGCGCACCGAAGCGTGGAAGTCGCCGATGTCAACGGCCACCCGCGCTGCTCGTTCGACTCAGGTTCAGCATTCGAACGGATTCGACCATCATCGCGTCAACGTGAACACCGAGCACATAGTCATGTCCGATGTCCAGAATGGTGCGGAGGGGGACTTCGATACGTCCGAGCCAGCGACCCTCCTCGTCAAAGACACTCCAGAGCGCGTCCGACCCGATGCGCCGATCAAGAACCCACAGATATCCCGATCCGTCCACCCTAATGGCCGTCATGACCGGGAACTCGGTCTGGGCCGGGAGATTCTCCCGGTAATACGCCTCCAACGCAGGCCTGCGGTCTTCGGGGAGTCGGTTTCCCGTGAACTGAATGTCAAACAGTGCCTTCCAGTCCTCGCTCGTCATCGGGAGCGGAGTCGCGTCCCGTCGTACGACTCTCCGCAGCTGGCCCTGGCCGTCGTACACGTCCACTCCTCTCTCATCTCCATGACTGACATAGACCGCTGGAGGCTCACCCCCTGCTTTCACGGACGTGTACCGGAACATCAAGGGGAACATCGAGGTCATTCTCTCGTCCGGACCCATGATCGCCACCTGCTCCTCTCCCCCATAGCGCCCGAGGGTATCCGCCGAATAGTCCGGATGGATACGGATGTACACGATGGGCCGACGGAACGCCTCACCCGGGGTGAGTTCCTGGAGCGGAACCTCGCCGGCCCTGGCCCGAGCGACGAATGATCCGTCCGTCAGGGGGACGACGACATCGCCACGGTGTCCGGGCCCCAGCGCCTCCTCGATCCGGCCAAGATCGATGTGCCTGGTGTGCGTGACCGCACCGGTGGTATCGAACGTTGTGATCCGACCGAAGTTACGCTCCCACACCTCGATGGATCCCTCGGGCAGGAGCTGCAAGTGGACCGGGTCCACAAACTCTCCCGGTCCGCGACCGGCGCCTCCCATCGCACGATCGACCTGACCTTCCCGGTTGATCAGGAGCAGTCGCGGTGAGTCGGAGCCGCCTGCGAGGAGGGCCAACCGCCCATCATCCAGCACGGTCCCGTCCCGCACCTGCCATATGAGGTGGCCGATGTCGCTGTCCATTCCTCCCAAGGTGAGCGAGGGCAGAGAGTCGATTCGCCACGCGGTCGACTCGTCCCAGATCGGTCCCCGGCTGGTTACGAGCTGAACATCAGCCGAATCGCGTACAACATGGGTCGGTTGAGTCCCAGGCTCCGGGATGTCACAACCAGCGAGGAAAGCCCCGACCATCACAAGGCCGATCAGCATGCCTCTGAGTCCGGAATGATTCACCATGTCTGTTCGATCCTTTTGCGAACTGGTTGAAGGGCGCCAGCGTCACTCGACGCGGAGGCGCCCGGAGGGTGCCGATCCCGGCCCAAGAGTAGTGCGCCCTCCCTCGCCGTGGACTGTCGGAGAGCGAGGGAGGGCGCTGCGGGGAGCTTACCTGCCCACGGGGCGGTTCCCCGGCTTACTCTTCGGCCAAAGCCAGGGCGAGTGCCTCTCTGAGGTCCAGCGCCACCGGCAAGGAGGCGATGGGACGTACGGGATCGCAGGACCCAAAGAGCTCGATTCTTCCCCCCGCGACTACGTACTCCACCCTGACAACCGGTGCGGAATCCTTGATCGCCGCCGCCAACGTGGCTACGTCGCCACGGGTGAGTGCACCCGCCAGGGTGTTCGGAGAGAGAGCCGCGAGGTCTCCGCTTCCTCCTCCGTTCCCGTTTCCGGCGCCGTTCCCATTTCCGTTCCCACCCCCGCAGGAATTACATTGACCGGGCTCCCAATCATCGTCCGGGCAGTCTCCCGGGAGGCCACACACGGCACACTGGACCATGGCCGCGGGGTTCATCGGTTCTGGCTTCTCGCCTTCGCAATCGTCGGGGTCGTTCGCGTGGAACTTGTGTCGCCAACCGTGGTCCTCGCCACCTTGGATGTGGTAATCCTCGCACCACCCACAACCCGTGGCTCCGCCACCCCCATTCCCGTTCCCGTTCTGCGCCGCGGCGGGCGCAGCCTGGAAGAGAGATCCGGCTACCAGCCCGATCGTCTTGCCGACGGACTGGTCTCCGGCGGCGAGTTCGACCGTCGTTGTGACCGAGGGCTCGAAGTCGATCGTCGCGTTCGAGGGCAGGACGACCGAGAGCGCCCAGCACACCGTCATGAGGATGAGCACTCGCTTCGGATGGTCCATCGGTCCACCTCCTTACGATAGGGTTCGCTCCGCTGACGGCGGTCCGTCTGCGGCCCCCCAGGGCTCCCCTGCCTGACCCTCGAGAGCACCTCCGCGGGGTTTCTCGCCCGCTCCGGGTGCGCCCCCTGCCTGAACCTTCGGACAAGTCGGGCGACACGTTTCGGACGGCTGTGCTCTCCAATGTACTCTCTCTCTCTCTCTCTCTCTCTTCGCAAGTCCCGGGCCAGAATCGGGCCGGGAACTCGCCGCCCGAACGCGCATCCTGTGCTGCGCCCTCCAAGGCGTATCTCATTATGCCGCAGGCCATTCTCGGATACCTCCACCTCCCCTCAAGCAGCACTGCGATCGCTGCAGCGTCACCGCCGGTCATCGGCACTTCCGACGTTCGTCAGGTGGAGGAGGGAGCCCGCCAGGCACCCCCGGTTCACCGCCTCCTCCCGCAGCTCCCTACGCTCGGTGTGGTCAGCACGCAGGGATTTCATGGTTGCCGAACCGGGAGCGCAGGGCCTCGAGCTCCTCCCGGTCCAGGTGCAGCTGCACCTCCCACGCCTCGAAGCTGATCAGTCCGGGTCGCAGTCCACGCTAGCGCGCCAGACCCGGAGGGTGATGAGTCCGGTGTCTTTCCCGGATCCGCGGACTGACGAGGAGCGAGAATGGCTCGTTCCAGGGGGTGAATCCGTCGGTCGCGTACCCGGGGGTTCGCACGGTGCGTGAGTAGGTCCCGTCGGGAGCCAGGACGAGGACAGAACGCCTGACAGCGCGAGGAGCAGGCTGGCGGCGCCATGCAGAGGCAAGCGTGATGCGTCAACGTCGCCGATCGTCATCGATCCTCTTGAATGCGGTACCTTACGAGGTAGGGCACCCCCAGGTCACCCTCGACGAAGCCCCAGAGGGCCTGGTCGTCCGCGGCACGGAACTCCACGGCTCCCGGAAGCAGCGTGGCTCCGATTGGATTCAAGCCTTGGTCCAGCACCAGCCAGGCACGGGTGTCCCGGTCCGGCAGGAACTCCCGGCGCAGCCACACCCGGCCATCGTGTCCTACGCCCACAGCCGTGACGGGAGGGTAGAAGGCCGGCGGGGGGGTCAACGTCTCCCGCACATCTGAGGCCAGGTGCGCCACCTCCGGCACCAGCGCGCCCACCTCGGTCTCCACCATGCCTTCGGCGACCTGGGGGTCGAGCTGGATCGGAGTATACGAGATCTCCGCCGTGCGGATCGTGTCGCCGAGCACGCCTATGACCGAGACCCGGAAACTCGCTAGCCCCTCCGTGGCGGCGAACGGTCGGTCGACGAGCACGACGGAGGTCCCATCGGGGTGATAGGCGAACAGGTTCGTGTCTCCTCGGAAGATCTGAGCGATCCGTGCACTGCCCATCATGCCACCAAGTCCCAAGGGAATCTGGGACCCGCCGCGGTGCCGTATCATGACCCGCTGTTCTGCCCCCTCGTCACCTGGATTCACCCGTACGATCGGAATTCGCTCCGCGTCCGGCGTACCGAGGGCCTCGGCCCTCAGCTGAGGCTCCATCGCGAAGCTTCCATCGGAGAACACCCATCGGAGGGTCGCTGAGTAGAAGGGTGCGGGCAGTTGAATCGGTTCAACGCGCTCGACCCGGATCAAGTCCACACCCCGGTGATACCAGGTCACTCGGCTCTGCTCGGGGTCGACGACCCACAGGCTGTCGCCCTGCCAACCAAGCGCACCGAGCGAGCGGAAGTCCCCCGGACCCTGACCTTCTCGTCCAAGCTCCCGCAGGTAGCGCCCTCCCAGTAAAGTCGAACAAGTGGTGGACCCATCCCCGGCCCGCGGGGCCCCGCTCCATGGCCCTTCGGGGCACCTCCGGGGGAGGTCATGGCCGGGGAACCTTCCTCCGGCGGTCATCAGCCGGGATCGCTGCTCGAGCCGCGGACGAGCTCCATGCGCACGAGACGCGTCCAGCCGACTTCGTCTTCACGCGTCGCCCAGAGCGCACCTCCGGTGACAGCGAGGGCGCGGAGGTCGTCCGGGGGAGGCGCCAGTCGTGCGATGGGGGCGAGGTCGGGCCCGAGGATCAGCCAGGGCTCGGCCGATCCCGGGTACGAGGCGAGCCAGACCGTCCCATCGTCGGCGGGCAGGATCCGGCTCACCGGCAGGAAGTGCCCGGGGAGCTCGAGCCCGGCGCGCACCGCCGCGAGCGCTGCGCTCGCCGACGGAAACGCCCTCTCCACGGCGCGGGCCTCGGCTTCGACCACCTCTTCGACCTGATCGTCCGGGACCGGGACCGGGAGGTAGGGCACCTCGACTGCCTCGAGGGTGTCCCCGGTGACCCCCAGCCGGAGGACCCGGAAGCTGTCCGGTGCGGGCTCATGCGCGTGAGCCTGCTCGACGACCAGCACGGACGAGCCGTCCGGGGCGGGGGCACTCGCATCGTACCCCGTGAAGGCCCGGCGCACGACGACGGGCCGGCCTCCGACTCTCCCGACTTCCGCGACCTGGGTGGGCTGGATCCCCGGGATCCGATGGGCCTCGTCCCCGTCGAGATGCACCAGGTAGCGCGGCATCTCCATCGGCATCGGAGGGCCGGGCCCGATCATCATCGCGGTCGAGCTCATCAGGCCCCACCCCTCGGAGAGCGGAACCGTGGCCCCGGGGCCGGAGGGCGCGGGGGGCTGGAAGAGGACGCGCTGCGACCGCAGGGGCTCGCCCACCGGCGAGAAGTAGTGGATCCATCCGGGTTCGCTCACCCAGACCGTGTCTCCCCTGAGTCCGAGGAAACTGACGCGCTCGAACTCCCCCGGTCCCGGCCCCTCCCGACCGAAGCGGTCCAGATAGCCTCCGGTCTCGGCGTCGAATGTTCGTACGCCGGGATCGCGCGCCTCGGCGACGTAGGCGATCCCGTCGGGAGAGACCGCGACTGCCGGCACATCCGTCAGATCGTATCCGGCCACCTCGGGGGAGCCCGTCTCGAAGGTCTCCTCGAGCGACCAGAGCGGGAGGTCCCCCTCCGGGCCACCCCGTGGGTCCTCACCCGCGTCGCAGCCTGAAGCAAGAGCGAGGAGCACGAGACCAGCCAGCGCACCAGGGAAGGGCGGACCGAAGCCGCCCCACGCGACAGCGCCCTGCGAGCGCCGTGGGACTGTCCTGTGATGGTTCATCGTGGCCCCTGAGACAGGCTTCGTCCAACAGGCGAATCTCGGCCAAGGTAATCCCCTCAACCGTTCCGCGCCACGACATCCAGCGTCATCCCGACCTGGCCCGTTCTAGCCGACGCAGGTCCCGAGCCGCGAGGGTCTCGCCCGCCTTCGCCCATACATGAGACCGAGCCTGTGGCGTGCCACCGGCGCGTCGAGGAAGCTCGCGAGCGGCTCCCGGGCAATGATCGGATCCATGGCTCCGGCTCCCTCCAATAGTATTGCAGGCAATAGTATTGTTCATCACAGTGTGCCGAAGCGCACAACACAAACCCGCCCCCCCCAGGGACCCAGCTGCCTACGGGAGGTCGAGCCGAATCGGGGTGGATCGGGGTGTACGAGATCTCCCTCCTCGTCACGGTGGGATCACCCGCTGTGCTTCTTCGTATCTGGCTTCCGGCCGCGCGCCGCAGGGGGTCGCTCGCGAACAACCATCGATCCGGCCGCAGACTCGACCAGCTTCGTCAGCCACGCGTTGAGGCTTTCTCCATCGGCTGCGGCAGCGACGGCCGCCGCGCGATGAAGATCGGGTCCGAGGCGGAGATTCAGCTTCCCGGAGAACGGGCGTCCCGGCTCTTCGCCTCGGTCCTCGCAGACGCGGAGGTAGTGGTCGACGGCGCGCTGCATTGACGCCGTGAGCTCCTCGACCGACGCCCCCTCGAAGTAGATCTGGTCCCGGAGGTCGATCACGTGCCCGGCGAAGAGCGAGAGTTCGGGGTCGAATTCGACGACGCCGGTGTATCCCTTGTACTCAATCATGGCTTTCCTCCTCGCTCGGCCACCCAAGGTGGCTCATCCCGTGTGAAGGGCCAGCAAACATGCCGCGCCCCGCCCGGCAACGTCGAGACGCCCCCCGGCAACGTCGGGGAGCCCCCCCGAGGCCTACTCCTGCGTGAAGCTCGTCTCGGGCCCGAGGCCGCGCACGAAGGCGGCGAGAAGCTGCGCCGCGTGCTGGAGGTCGGCGAGGGAGACCATCTCGTTCGGGGAGTGCATGTACCGGTTCGGGATCGAGACCACCGCGCTCGGGATCCCCGTGCCGACGAGGAAGATCCCGTCGGCATCGGTCCGCGTCGCCCGCGGCGCCGCCTGGAGCGTCATCGGGATCGCCCCCTCCGAGGCCGCATCCACGAGGCGCTCCACGACGAGGGGGTGGTTCGCCGAGCCCCGGCTCACGACCGGGCCGCCCCCCAGCTCGTGCTCCCCCACCTCGCGCGCCTCCACGTCCGGGACATCCGTGGCGAAGGTCACGTCGACGACGAGGGCGGCCTCCGGGGTGAGCTGGGCCGCCGAGCTCCGCGCCCCGCCCCCGGAGTAGCCGATCTCTTCCTGGACCGTGGCGACCGCCACGACCCCGGCATGCTCCGGCGGGTCCTCGGCGAGGAGCCGGAGCGCCTCGAGGACGACGAAGGCGCCCACCCGGTCGTCGATCGCGCGCGATGCGATCCGGTCGCCGGCGAGGCGCACGAGCCCCCCGTCGATCACGGCGGCATCGCCGACCCGCACCCCGAGCCCGGCGACCTCGTCGCGCGAGGTCGCGCCCAGGTCGATCCAGAGGTCGCGCAGCTCGCTCACCTTCTTGCGGTCCTCTTCCTTCATGAGGTGGATGGGCTTCTTTCCGATCACGCCCGGGACATCCCCGTCACGTCCGAGGATCCGGACGCGCTGCCCCACGAGCACCTGCGAGTCCCACCCGCCGATCCCGTCGAGGTAGAGGAACCCCTTCTCGTCGATGTGCGTGACCTGGACCCCGATCTCGTCGATGTGTCCGGCGAGCATGACGCGGGGGCGGCGCTCCTCGCCGAGCACGGCAAAGGAGTTCCCGTGCACGTCGGCCCAGACCCGATCGGCGAACCCCTTCGCCTCGGCGCGCCAGGCGCGGGCGGCACGGAGCTCGAAGCCGGAGGGTCCGGGTTCATCGAGAAGGGCTTTCAGGAAGCGCATGCGGTCGTCGTTCATCGGGGGGGCTTCACCTGGGTGGGGTGTGTGGTCAGTCCTGCACGATCTCGCCGGGGCGCGGGCCGCGCCGCGGTCCGGAACCCTCGGGGCGGCTCTCCGTTCCTTCGCGCTCATCGCGGGGCGGCGGCGCCCCCCCCGGACGCCCCGGCCCGCCGGCCCCGCC
>SLDT01000261.1 GCA_007125125.1 Gemmatimonadota bacterium
CGGAAGGTTCGAATCAGCGCGTCTGGAAGGTCACGGGAATCCGGACCCAGACCGCCACCCGCGTGTCCTGGTTCAGGGCAGGCCGGAACTCGAAGACCTCGGAGACCCGGAGTGCGGCCTGGTCAAGCTGAGCATTTCCGGAACTCTCGTCCACGACCGCATTCCGAACTACTCCCTCCTCATCGATGAAGAACTGGAGGAACACGGTTCCGCCAATCCCCGCGTCACGGAGTGCCGGCGGATACTCCCGCTCGAGCGCCCTCTGGACCGCGGCGGTGTTGTTCACGACTGGGGCGACGGTGAAGGGGGTGAACTGGGGCACGTCGCCAAGTCCGGCACCCGTGTCGGTCGGGGGCGGCGGGAGGTCGTCCGGCGGGTTGTCGTCGAAGGTCGTCGGGGAGATCGTGATGTCGTCATCGATCACCGCGTCCGACACGACGGGAGTCGCGGGCCGCTGGATCTGCTCCGGCGGCGGCGGGATCTCGATCTCAGGAGGGAGCTCGACCGCCTCCATCTCGTCCATCGTGAACGACACGTCGGAAGCCGACAGGGTGGGCCAGAAGGCCAGGACGGCGAAGTGCACCATCACGGCCGCGATCATCGAGCCCCAGAACCAGGAGCCGAACGACTGCTTGAAACGGTCGTTCGCCGTCTCGAACTCGTCGAATTCGGACTGGGTCGGGGTGTCCTTGGTTTCCGTGCTCATCGTCTCTCCCTCATCATGCGGCGCTCAAGATCCGTTGCGAAGACCACGTAGATGGCTCCGGCTTCCCGGATCTCCTGCTGAACCGCGTCCACGAAGCGGTAGGGCACCTGCGCGTCCGCTCGAAGCGAGATTCGGAGGCGCCTACCAGATTCTACCCAGCGGGGCGCAACAAGGTCCGACACGTTCTCCATCGGGACGAGCCTGTCGTTGATCCAGACATCGCCGTTCCGCTCGACCCAGATGTACATGATGTTGTCGCGCTTCTCGTCGATCTGCTGCGTGGCCACGGCCTCGGGCCACTCGATCTGCCGATCCTGCTCGGTCCGGAATACCGTCGTCACCATGAAGAAGATGAGGAGCAGGAAGGCGATGTCGGCAAGCGACGACGAGGGAATCTGATCCGATGCCTTCGACTTCCGTTCGAAACCTCCACCCTTGAGAGCCATCGTCAGCCGTCCTGCATCTGGAGGGAGATTCGATCCGAGCCCGCCGTCTGCAGGGCATCGAGCACCTGGATCATGTAGCGGTGCGCAGCCTCCGGATGGGTCCGCACCCCCGCGATCAGGTTCGGGTTCTGTGCCACCTCGAGGCGCCAGACACCCTCGATGTCCCGGGGCGAGTAGATGGCCTCGTCCTGGCTGTCACCCCGGCGAACCCCCACCGTCCCGTCGGGATTGATGAGGATGTGCAGGATGTTCTTCTGGGGGATCTCGATCTCCTGCTGATCCTCGGGAAGCACGATCGGCAGACCCCGGTCCTTCGGGAAGACGGTCGTCACCAGGAAGAAGATCAGAAGCAGGAACGCGATGTCCGCCATCGAGGCCGATGGGATCTCATCGCTCACCTTCTGTTTCTTGTTGAGAATTGCCACGCTGACTCCTTGGAGGCTTTCTTTGCGCCCGAACTCCTTCGTTTCGAGTGCGTCCTTGTGGTGGTACAGGTGCGGAAAGCTTCAGGTTCCCTTCACCCGGTTCTCCGCTGTCCGCGCGTCTACTCCCCCGCGCCGTCCTTCACCTCGGAATCGCCGGGACTCGGCGCCGGTGGGCTCACAGGCCCGCTCTGCGCCGGAGCCTCGGGGCGTGCGATTCCGCCTGCGGCGGCAGATACCGTTTCGGCTTCCACCCTCGTCAGGCGTCCTTCCTTCTCGAGGTCCCAGGCCAGGTTCAGGATCTGCTGCGTACCCTGTTCCATGTCGACGATCAACTTGTCGATCCGGGTGACGAAGAAGTTATAGCCGATGTTCGTGGGGATCGCGATCAGGAGCCCGGTCGCCGTCGTGAGCAGGGCCACCTTGATCCCGCCCGCCACGAGCGTCGGATCCACGTCGCCCGCGAGCTCGATCGACTCGAAGGCCATGATCATCCCCGCCACCGTCCCGAGGAAGCCCATCAGGGGGGCCACATTCGCGACCGTCGCCAGGATCACGAGCCCGCGCTCGAGAAAGCCGAGCTCGATCGTCCCGGTCGTGTTGATCGCCTGCTCGAGCTCGTCCTCCCGGAAGGTCCCGCCCCGGATGCGCCGAAGCCCGGCCAGAAGGATTGCCGCCGTCGGTCCGGGGGTCTCCGCCGCGCGCTGGATCGCCTCGTTGATTCGACCCTCACGGGTGAGCTCCCCAACGTCCTCGATGATCTTCTCGGTGTCCTTGTGGGCGATCCAGAGCGTATACGCCTTCGCGATGATCACGCCGAGGGCTACGAGGGAACAGAGAACGAGGGCATACATCATCAGCCCGCCGTCTGCAAAGAGGGTCAGGAGATTGTAATCTAATGCGTCCAAGCCCGGCTCCTTTCAAGGATTCCCCGCGGGACACCGACCCTTTCGAGGCCGCGGAGGTTCGGTTTCAGGATGATCGGCGGCAATCTACGGGGGCGGTCCCGTGAATGTCAACGCGAGATGGGAAATCGTTTCGTTCACCGGGCGTTCGGCAGAAGTCGAAAGCCCTCGGCCCTCTGGGGCATGTGGCCCTCGAGGATTCGCCGTAGCCGCTCGAGGTCGACGCCGAGCTCCATGCGTCCGGCCTGCGCCACCGAGATCCGTGAGGTCTCCTCGCTCACGACGATCACGAGTGCGTCGGATTCCTCGGCGAGGCCCAGCGCAGCCCGGTGGCGCGTACCAAGGGATTTGTCGCGCAGCGGCGTCTGGCTCAGGGGAAGGATCGCGCCCGCCGAAGTGATCGAATCCCCGACCACGATGATCGCTCCATCGTGCAGGGGCGATTCGGGGGTGAAGATCGCGGAGATGAGTTCGGCCGAAACCTTGGCCTGCACCGGGCTCCCCGTGGCCGCGTACTCCCCGAGCCCGACCTCGTTCTCGAGGGCAATGATCGCGCCCACGCCCTTCCTCGAGAGCTGCCCTGCCGCCTCCACGAGCTCGTCCACGATCTCTCGTCCCTCGAGCTTGGCGAAGATCCGAAACACCCTGGACTGCCCGAGGCGGGTCAACGCCGCCCGCAGCTCGGGCTGAAAGACGACGAGCGCCGCGATCGCCCCGTACTGGAAGAGGGTCTCGAGGATGCCCCGGATCAGGGTGAACTCGACCAGGATCGCCATGAGGTACACCCCGGCGAGGAGGCCGACCCCGAGGATCATCTGCATCGCCCGGGTCTTCTGAAGAAGCAGCAGGAGGCGGTACACGAGCGCCGCCACGATCCCGATCTCGATGAGGTCGCCCCACCCGGGGCGAAGGGCCGAGAGCTGCTCCCAGAGAACGCCCACCTCAGGCCTCCCCGGCCCGGGCGAGGGCCTCGACCACAGCAAGGGCCTGGACGGTCGGTTCGACGTCGTGCACGCGGAAGAGATGGGCTCCACGCTCGCGCGCCAGTGCGGCCGCAACGGCCGATCCGGTCACTCGCTCACCGGCCGGCACCCCGAGCACCTCACCGAGGAAGCTCTTCCGGGAGAGGCCTACCAGGAGGGGAAACCCCTCGAGGGCAAGGAGCTCGAGACGCGCCAGGAGCGTCAGGCTCCCCCTTGCATCCTTCGCGAAGCCGATCCCGGGATCGAGCACGATCGCCTCACGCCGCACCCCGGCCTCGATCGCCCGCTCGGCGGCCTCGAGGAGTTCGTCCCGAACCTCGGACCCGATGTCCCCATACCCGGCATGAGCCCGCATCGTCTCCGGGGTTCCGCGCATGTGCATGATCACGTACCCGGCCCCTGCCCTCGCCACCACTCCTCGGATGGCAGGGTCGAAGGCTCCCCCGGAGACGTCATTCACGATGACCGCTCCGGCCTCGAGCGCCGCCTTGGCCACGGCACTCTTGCGGGTGTCGATCGACACGACCGCACCCAGCTCCCGAACGAGGGCCTCGATGACGGGGACGACCCGACGTATCTCCTCGTCGATCGGGACCTCGGAGGCTCCGGGACGGGTCGACTCACCCCCCACATCGAGGATTCCGGCCCCGGCCCCGAGCATCCGATCGCCACGGCGCAACGCGTCGTCAACCCCGGCAAGCTCGCCCCCGTCGGAAAAGGAGTCGGGCGTGAGGTTCAGGATCCCCATGACGACGGGATCGTCCAGTGGGATGACCCCGCCCGCCGTCTGCCACCCTTGCTGGAAGGGCGGAGCCGCCAGGCGAAGCGCGCCCGCCGGGCTCATCCCCTCGAGACGTCGGGGTCGGCCCGCTCCGAGAGGCGCCGGGCGGCCGGTGTCGGCACGGAGGAGCTGTCCCGTCCGGATTCCACCCCCTCGGCCTCCGGAGCTGCCGGCAACTCCGCTTCTTCCGGAGACCCCGCCTCGGTCGGGAGCCCGATGCCGCCCTCGTCGTCCTCGCCGGCCTCGGGGTGCCTCACCTTCTCGACGGGCGGGAGCGTCTCACCGCGAGCCAGGAGCTCGACCTCCTCGCGCCCGATCGTCTCCCGTTCCAGGAGGGCCTGTGCGATGGCCTCGAGGAGCTCATGCTCGCGCTCGAGAACCTCGCGTGCCTGCTCGTGGGCCTCGTCGAGAACGCGCTTGACCTCCTGGTCGACGAGCTGCGCGGTGTGCTCCGAGATGTCTCGCTTCTGCGTCATCTCTCGCCCGAGGAAGACCTGCTGGTCAGAATCCCCGATCGCCATGAGGCCGACCGCATCCGACATCCCGAAGCGGGTCACCATTCGCCGGGCGATCTGCGTCGCGCGCTCGATGTCGTTCCCGGCCCCCGTCGTGACCTTCTCGGGCCCGAAGACCATCTCCTCGGCAACACGCCCCCCGAAGAGCATGCAGAGCTGGCCCTGGAGCCAGGCCTTCGTATAGGAGTGGCGGTCTTCCTGCGGCAGGGAGGCAGTGATCCCGAGCGCCCTTCCCCGGGGGACGATCGTGACCTTGTGGATCGGGTCGAGTCCGGGCACTCGGAGCCCGATCACGGCATGACCGGCCTCGTGGTAGGCCGTGAGCTTGCGCTCGTTCTCGGTCAGGACCATGGAACGCCGTTCCGTGCCGAGCATGACCTTGTCCTTGGCCTGCTCGAAGTCCTCCATCGAGACCTTTTCCGCATCGCGTCGAGCCGCGAGGAGCGCGGCCTCGTTGCAGATGTTCGCGAGGTCGGCCCCGGATAGCCCCGGTGTCCCCTTCGCGATCACCTCGAGGTCCACATCGGCCTCGAGCGGAAGCTTGCGGGCATGGACCATGAGGATCTTCTCGCGACCCTGCACATCGGGCGAGTCCACGACGACCTGGCGGTCGAATCGCCCGGGGCGGAGGAGCGCGGGGTCGAGCACATCGGGTCGGTTCGTCGCCGCGAGGAGGATCACCCCCTCGTTCGACTCGAAGCCGTCCATCTCGACGAGGAGCTGGTTCAGGGTCTGCTCGCGCTCGTCGTGGCCTCCTCCGAGACCGGCCCCGCGGTGCCGACCGACTGCGTCGATCTCGTCGATGAACATGATGCAGGGAGCGTGGGTCTTGCCCTGCTCGAAGAGATCCCGCACCCGCGACGCCCCCACCCCGACGAACATCTCGACGAAATCCGACCCCGACATCTGGAAGAAGGGACGCCCTGCCTCTCCCGCAACGGCACGGGCGAGAAGGGTCTTCCCCGTTCCGGGCGGCCCCACGAGAAGCACCCCCTTCGGAAGGCGGCCGCCGAGCCGCCCGAACTTCTTCGGGTCCTTCAGGAAGTCGATGATTTCCTCGAGCTCGTGCTTCGCCTCGTCGGCCCCGGCCACGTCCTCGAAGGTCACCTTCGGGGTGTCGGGTGAGATGAGCTTGGCCTTCGAGCGGCCGAACTGGAATGCCTTGTTCCCGCCCCCCTGCATCGTCCGGATGATCCAGAACCAGAAGAGGATGAGGATGAGCCAGGGAAGGGCCGAGATCAGGAAGGTCCACCAGGGGGTCTGCTCGGGCTCGCCCCGCAGCACGATCCCCTCCGCCTCGAGTTCCTCGATGAGTCCCTCGGTGATGGGCCCCAGGAGATTCGTCTCGAAGTTCAGGTACTCCACGCCCTCCCGAACGACCGGATCCCTGAACTCGCCCTCGAGGCGCACTCCCTCGATCACCTTCAGGGAGTGAATGTTGCCCTCGGCGAGCTGCGTCCGGAACTCCGTGAAGGTGAACTCGTACGCCGGGTCGTCCTGCCCCCGGAGGAAGTTCAGGAGAAGGATCGGGACGAGGACAAGCAGAATCCAGAAGGAGGCCACCCGCGAGAGGCGGGTCCACCCCGTCGTCCGGGGATTCTTGCGGGTCGGTTCGCGATCGGCCATCAGTTCTGGTTCGGTGCTGGAGGACGCGAGCCCATCGTCAGGACAGGCTTGCGATGTACGGAAGGTGTCTGAACTCGCCGGCGTGGTCCAGTCCATACCCCACAAGGAACTCCGCGGGCGCGCTGAAGCCCACGAATCGCGGCTCTTCGTCGAGGCGCACGAGTCGCTTGTGCAGGAGCGCACAGACCTCGATGCTCGCTGGGGCCTGCTCCCTCAGCCGTGGGATGAGCTCGCTCAGGGTCGTTCCGCTGTCGATGATGTCCTCGATCAGGAGGAGGTGTCGCCCCGCAAGGTCCGTGCGGGGATCGTAGTGAATCGCGAGACTGCCGGAACTCCGTTTCGCCGCGCCGTAGCTCGAGGCCACGAGGAATTCGATTTGGAGGGGGCGGCGCATCTCCCGCACCAGGTCCGATAGGAATATAAAGGAGCCCTTCAGCAGCCCCAACACCGTGAGGGGCTCCCCAGCCGGATAGTGCGCCTCGACTTCCCGGGCCAGCTCGGCGACACGGTGCCGGATCTCCCCGGCGGTGAAGACCACTCGCCCCGGCCGTTCCTGCTCCGCTGCGGGCGGCCGGACGCCGGCCTCCTCGATCGTCGTCATGTCCTTGTCCGGGCCGTGAGTCGAAGGATTCCGCCCGAACGCTCGAGACGGGCCCCGCCGGTCAGGTCGACCCCACCCCGGACCGGGCCAGCCCTGATAAACTCGAGCGCCCCGGCAGTTCCTGTCTCGTCGAGGCGCACTCCGGCCCTGCGCGCCAGATGCCGAAGCAGCTGTGTCGAGACGGGGGCCGGCGCTCGGAGGAAGGCACCCCGGTCGAACCGCACCCCCCCGTCCCCGTCGTCGGGGAGCAGGAGGGCCCGCACCAGGGGCGTGAGGAGGGCATCGAGGGCTTCTTCCGTCGCCCGGGCGTTGCGACCGAGGCGAAGGATGCCTTCCCGCGCACCTGGATGGACCGACTCGAGGAGTGGCATCACCTCGAGTCGGAGGCGGTTGCGCGACCACGTTGGATCGAGGTTCGTGGGGTCGTCGCGCACCGGGAGTCCCCGGTCGGCAGCCCACGCCTCGAGCTCGCTGCGCGCGACGCCGAGGAGAGGCCGGAGCACCCGTCCCGGACGGGCCGGACTGCCATGGAGCCAGGGCCCCCGGCGAGCCCGCGGGATCCCCGCGAGCCCGCGCAGCCCGGTGCCTCTCAGGATCCGGAAGAAGATCGTCTCGACCTGGTCGTCCTCGTGGTGCGCCGTCAGGAGACTTCCGGCAGCGAGGGAGCGGGCGGTGCGGTGGAGGAAGTCGTATCGGAGGGTGCGCGCTGCGGCCTCGCTCCGGGGAGGCGGGCTTGCCCGTTCGAGGACGAGGGGAACGCCGAGTTCACGGCAGTGCGCCTCGACCGCCCGGGCATCGGCGGCACTACCGTCGCGCATCGCGTGATCGAGGTGGGCGGCGTGGAGCTCGGTCCCGGAGGGGGCGGTCCGGACGAGGAGGTGCAGGAGCACCGTGGAGTCGAGCCCCCCGGAGAGGGCCAGGAGGAGGGGGGCTCGTGGGTCCGGCCCACCTTCGTCCCGCCACCAGGCGGCGAGCCGGGCCTCGAGGGTGGAGGGGACAGCGGGCGCGCCGCTCACGGAAGGGAGCCCGGGGGAAGGGCGCGCCCGGTTTCCTCGTGAAGCACCCGCGCGAGGAGGTCGGGGCGATCGGTCTGGATCCCGTCCACGCCCCAGGCGAGGAGAAGGCGCATGGTCTCGGGGTCATCGATCGTCCAGACGTGGACGGGGAGGTTGTGCCGATGCGCGGCCTCGACGAAACGGGGGGTGGTGACCTGCCGGCCTTCCCAGTCGAGGGGAACCTGCAGGGCGTCGGTGCGGGGGCGCCAGCGGCTTGCCCCGGGAAGGCGGTGCAGTAGGTAGAAGAGCTGGATCTGGCGGCGCGAGGCCGAGGTCGGGCCCCGGTAGCCGAAGCGGTCCGCGCGCCCCTGCTCGCCCACCGAGGCGAGGAGGACACGTTCCTCGGCGCCGGCTGCGTGGACGATCTCCACCAGGAGGGGCATCGCCTCCGGGGCCTTCGCGTCGACGTTGAGTCGGGTGTGGGGAAAGGCCGCGAGGAGCTCCTCGAAGGTGGGGACGCGGATGCCCTCGCCGCGGCGACTCGGCTCCCCCTCGAGGTCGAGGAAGCGGTGGCCGGCGTCGAGCTTCTTCAGCTCGCGCAGGGTGAGGGCGCCGACGGGCCCCTCGCCCTCCGTCGTGCGGTCGACGGTAGGGTCGTGGATGACCACCGGGATGCCGTCACGGGTGAGCTGGACATCGGTCTCGAGGACATCTGCCCCCCACTGCTCCACCGCGAGGGCAAAGGCCTCGAGGGTGTTCTCGGGGGCGAGGCGCGCTCCGCCGCGGTGCGCGAAGAGGAGGGGGGCACCCGCATTGTACGGGTGCCCCGGGCGCGGCTTCATCCGGTGCGGGGGGGAGCGGCCTCGCCTGGGGGCTCGGGTCCGACCTCCTCGGGGGGGATCCCGTGGTAGAGCATCAGGACCTGGTCGAGGAGCGCCGAGGTGAGGTCGAGTTCGAGCTCGCGGCGTTCGGCTTCGTCGGGAGCGGTGTCGTCGTTGCTCGCGGGGTCTCCGAGGTCGATGACCCGTCCGGCGAGAAAGCGCATCAGGTCTTCGACGACCTGCGGACGGGGTTCGGCGGCAGCGAGTGCATCGGCCTGGACCTCGGTGAGAAGGAGGCCCCGCACGTAGGCGAGGACACCGGGAAAGGTGAGCGTGGCGAGCGGACCGCCATCCAGCTCCTCCTCACCGGTGACATTCTCCCACTCGAGGTCGTTCCAGTAGAGCTCGCGGGCCTCCCCGAGGAGGTAGTCCCTGCGCTCCCGGGTCAGGGGAGAGTCCGCCGCCTTCGGGATGCGCAGGGGGCGGCCGATCGTCTGTTCGAGTCGGACCCGTCGCTCCTGGACGAGGGCATCGGGATCCTGCATGGACGGTGTGGTCATGGGTGTCGCCCGCAGGGGCTGGGTTTCGCTGTGGTGGGCCGGGCTCTGCCGGGGGGGGGCCGGACGCGGGGCGGCCGAGGGGGCTGGCCCCGGGAGGACCCCGAAGGTTTCGGGGTGAAGATACGCCCGGGGAGCGTCGGGGCAAGGCGTTGGGCGGGATCGGTGGATGGGGGTGGGGAGGATTCGATCGCGGGCGCCGCGGACGACCGCCTCTTCCGGGTCCGGATCGAGCGGGAGCTCGAATCGGATCGTGCTCTGGCGCGAAGTCCGCTGACGAACCTCGGACTCCGGACACGAAAAAGGCCCCTCCGGTTGGAGGGGCCGTTGCCCGTGGCCATTGACGTTCAGGGGCCGTTCGGGGAGTGCCGGAGGAGGGACTCGAACCCCCGACACGCGGATTATGATTCCGCTGCTCTAACCAGCTGAGCTACTCCGGCAGGAGCCTGAAACGTTAGGCCCCCACGAGGGGGGTGTCAAGGCTGCGTGAAGCGGTAGAGGACCTCTCCCTCCCGGATGAGTCCGAAGCGCTCCCGGGCGATCGTCTCGAGTGCCATGTCGTCGCTCTCGAGCGAGTCGGCTCGGGCACGGAGCGAGTCCGTGCGCAGCTCGAGCGTTTCGAGCTCGGCCTCGAGCGCCTCGGCACTCCGGTTCACTTCGCGCACGTCGAGCGCAGTATACTCGCCGCCAAAGAGGGCATAGTAACCCGCAAGGAGAATCGCGCCGGGGAGGATGAGTCGCTTGATCACGTCAGATTCACCTCGTGAGGGCAGAGGCCAGCGCGCGACGGCCGGGCCAGAGGGCAGCGGCGCCGAGTGCTTCCTCGATTCGGAGGAGCTGGTTGTACTTCGCGACGCGGTCGGTCCGCGACGCACTTCCGGTCTTGATCTGGCCTGCTCCGGTCGCCACGGCCAGATCCGCGATGAAGACGTCTTCGGTCTCGCCCGAACGGTGGGAGATGACGGAGCCATAGCCTGCCCCGGACGCGAGCCGGATGGCCTCGAGCGTCTCGGTCAGGGTGCCGATCTGATTCACCTTGATCAGGATCGCGTTCGCCACCCCCTCCTCGATTCCGCGCTGGAGATACGGCACGCTCGTGACGAAGAGGTCGTCCCCGACGATCTGGACCCGGTCCCCGATCGCCTCGGTCAGCGCCCTCCACCCCGCCCAGTCGTTCTCGTCGAGCGGGTCTTCCAGCGAGGCGATGGGGTAGCGCGACGTGAGCTCGGCCCAGTACTCGACCATCCCGGCCGAGTCCCTCTGCTCGCCGGTCGACCAGTGGAAGGTGTACCCCCCGTCGCGGTGGAACTCGGAGGCCGCGGCATCGAGGGCAAGCACGATGTCGACTCCCGCTCGGAACCCGGCCCGCTCGACCGCCTCGAGCACGACCTCGATCGCCTCCTCGTTCGAGGAGAGGTCCGGGGCGAAGCCCCCCTCGTCCCCGACCGCGGTGCCCCTGCCCTGCTCCGAGAGCACCCGCTGCAGGTGGTGGAAGACCTCGACCCCCATCCTCAACCCCTCCCGGAAGGACTCGGCCCCCACGGGCATGATCATGAACTCCTGGATGTCGACGTTGTTCGGGGCATGTGCACCCCCGTTCAGGATGTTCATCATCGGAACGGGGAGGGTCGTCGCCTCCTCGCCCCCAAGGGATCGGTACAGGGGAAGGCCCCTCGCCTTCGCCGCCGCACGGGCGGCCGCGAGCGATGCGCCGAGGATCGCGTTCGCCCCGAGACGGCTCTTGTTCGGGGTGCCGTCGGCCTCCACGAGTCGTCGGTCGAGCGCCTCCTGGTCTGCGGCATCGAACCCGTCGAGGAGCCGCGCGATCTCCCCGTTCAGGTGGGATACCGCGCCGAGCACCCCGCGCCCGAGGTAGCGCTCCGGGTCCCCGTCACGCAGCTCGACCGCCTCGTGCTCCCCGGTCGAGGCCCCGGAAGGCACCGCGGCCCGTCCGATCGCGCCCCCCTCGAGCTCGACCTCCGCCTCTACCGTGGGATTCCCGCGGGAATCAAGAATTTCCCGGCCGCGCACGGCCCTGATCTGGGTTCTGCTCACGCTTCACTCCCCGGCTCCGCGCCGGTCTGGCTTCCGGACCCGTTCGAGGTGGAAGGCACCGGGGAGGGGTCCGTCCCCCCGGCGTTCCGGCCACCCCCGGCGGGGGCCATGAGTTCGAGGATGCGCGCTCGCCCCTCGTCCTGGAGGCGGTCGCGCGCCGCCATCCCCTTTCCCGCCACCGGGATCGGCTCCCCGACCCGGATCACGATCTCCCCGGAGCGGATCCGGAAGGAGCCCTTCGGCATGACCTCGCGGCTCCCCCGGATCCCGACCGGGAGGAGCGGCACTCCGCTCTGGAGGGCGAGGACGAAGGCCCCCTTCTTGAAGGGATGCAGCTCCCCGTCGAGAGATCGGGTTCCTTCGGGGAAGAGGATGACGGCGAGCCGCTCGTCCCGCATGCGCCTCGCGGCCGCCTCGAGGGAGGCCACGGCCCGGGCCCGGTCGGAACGGTCCACGGAGATGTGCCCGCAGGTCTTCCAGGCCCGTCCGAAGATGGGGATGCGCCCGAGCTCTTCCTTGGCGACGAAGCGGGCGCGGCCAGGCAGATGGGCCATGAGGGCAAAGACGTCGAACCAGGACTGGTGATTCGCGATCACGATGAAGGGCTGGTCCCAGTCGAGCCCCTCGGGGACCTCGAGGCGGACCTTCGCGCCCGCGCATCGGAGGATCGTCGAGGCCCAGGTCCGCTCGGAGCGGTCACAGAGGCAGGCCATGCGTCGGAACCGGAACCAGGACGCCACGACGACGCGACCCGCCATGAGAAGCGTGATCACGGTCGCGCCCACGATCGTCCAGAGGGTTCGGATCAAGGCTCGGCCTCGTCTTGGAAGTGGTCGTATCCCGATCCCGCGAGGAGAAGGGGGATTCCGCCCGGTTCATGGCGCAGGGCCACCCCCGCTCCACGGGTGGTCCGACCGATCCGGGTGATCTCAAGATCGAAGGTCCGACCGAAGTCTTCCACCCCCCGGGGATCAAGTCCCCCTCGGGGACAGGCGACCAGGAGCTCGTAGTCGTCGCCCCCGCGGAGGGCCGTCTCGAGGTCGCCCACGCCCTCGGCGAGGGGAATCTCGAAGCCGTCGAGTTCGATGCCGAGGCCGGAGGCGCCACCGAGATGTGCAGCGTCCCCCGCCAGACCGTCCGAAAGGTCGATGGCCGCGCGAGCGCCTGCATGCCGGGCAAGCCAGCGTGCCTCGGTGAGGCGGGGTGCCGGTTCGGCCCAGAGGGCGCGATGCGCCGGGGCGGGCTCCCGTCCGGACTGCCAGCCCCGCACCGCCGTGGCGGCTCCTCCGAGACGCCCGGTCACCCAGAGTTCATCGCCCAGGTGCGCCCCCGAGCGCAGCAGGGGGTATTCGGTACGTCCGAGGGCGACCACATCGACGAGAAGAGGTCCCGGTGACCGCGTGAGATCGCCCCCGATCAGCGCACCCCCGAGTTCCTCGACCCGATCCCGAAGTCCGCGCATGAGGGCCTCGCCCTCGGACCAGCGGCCCGCCGGGATCGCCACGGAGGCGAGCACGCCGGTGAACTCGGCCCCCATGGCGGCGATGTCGCTGATTGCGCAGGCGGCCGCCCTCCTTCCGGCCTGGCTCGGGGTGATCCAGTCGAGATCGAAGTGCACCCCTTCGATCGCAAGGTCGGTCGACAGCACGAGGTCGGGCGTCACCAGGGCTGCGTCGTCGCCCGGCCCGACCAGGACCTCGCTCGGCCTGAGCACCATGCCCTGAAGAAAGGCACGGATGCGGTCGAACTCCTCCCCGGGGCCGAGCGCAGAGGGTCTCAATGGACGGCCGGAAGGTCGAGGAGCAGGGTCTCGAGCGAGGACAGGGGGTCGTCGTGTGCCGGAGCCGTCGGCGCGAGCGCGCCCTGGATCCCCTCGGCCACCTCGGAGGGCAGGAGCGCCTCTCCACGGCCCGCAAGGAGGGCGGAGCGCCCCGTCGCGTGCAGGGCCAGCGCCCCCGCGGTCCGGGCATCGAGTCCGCGCGCGGCGAAGGCCCCTGCGGCTCCGGTCAGGACGTCACCCATCCCGGCGCGCGCCAGGTCGGAACTCCCTTCAAGGGCGAGAAGCGCTGGACGCGCCTCCGGAGAAGCCACGAGCGAGGGTGCTCCCTTCAGGAGAACGGTTGCGTTGAAGCGCCTGGCGATCCGTCCGGCAGCCGCGACGGGATCGGCCGTGATGCCCTCCGCCCCCGCCTCTTCGAGGAGTCGGGCGGCCTCGCCGGGATGCGGGGTGAGCAGGACCCGGTCCGGCGGGAGTCCCGTCGGGAGCCGGATCCTCGCCGCGGCAAGGAGGTTGAGCGCGTCGGCATCGAGGACGAGGCCCCGAGCGGGCTCCGCACCCTCCCCGCCAGCGCCCTCCGACCCCGGGAAGAAGGCCTCGAGGGCGACCGAGAGCGCGGCCGCGGCCTTCTCACCCAGACCGAGCCCGGGACCGAGGGCGAGGGCGTCGCTCGACTCGACTGCGGCTCGGAGCGCCTCCCGGTCCCCGGCGTCCACGAGAACGACCTCGGGGAGTGCATCGTGCAGCGTCCCGAAGAGCGAGGCGGGCAGCGCGAGACGGAGGTACCCGACCCCTGCACGGAGCGCAGCGCGGGCGGCGAGGACGGCGGCACCTGCCATCCCCGGTGAGCCGGCGACGAGGAGGAGCCTTCCTCCCGCATTCTTGTGGTCGGTGGGGGAGCGGCGGGGTCGCACGGTGTGCGCCCACCCCGGGGTGATGCAGAGGGCCGATGCGTCGTCCGCACCCCAGGGCGGAAAGCCGATCTCGAGGGCCACGATGCGCCCGGCCAGGGTGCGGCCGGGATGCAGGAGGGTCCCGAGCTTGGGCGCTCCGAAGGCCGCGGTGGTCACCGCGCGGACCGCGGCGCCGGGGACGGCCCCCGTGTCGGCATCGACGCCGGAGGGGAGGTCGAGGGCAAGCACGGGGGCGCGGGCATCGTTCATGGCCTCGATCGCTGCGCCCTGGAGCCGGCGCGGCGCACCGCTCAGCCCCGTACCGAGCAGCGCGTCGACGATCACGGCGGCCCCGGTGAAGTGCTCGGGATGGACGGCGGCCGCGTCGAGGAGGTCCCTACGCTCCAGGTGCCATCCATGGAGGAGCGGGTCCGGATGCGGACGACGCCCCACGACAAGGAGGCGGGCGTTGCGCCCACGGGCCACGAGGGTGCGGGCGAGCACGAGGCCGTCTCCGCCATTCTTCCCCGCACCGGCCACGACGAGGACCGGGCCCTGTGGGTGAAGCCGCTGGAGGAGGTCTGCGGCCGCGCGACCCGCGCTTTCCATGAGAACGGCTCCCGGGACGCCATCCCGCTCCTGCGCCAGCCGGTCGAAGGCAGCCGCTTCGGCACCGGTGGGAGCGGGGAGGCAGGCGACCCCCCGCGGGAGGAGCGTCGCCGATCGAGTCA
This sequence comes from Gemmatimonadota bacterium, assembly GCA_007125125.1. Lineage (GTDB taxonomy): Bacteria > Gemmatimonadota > Gemmatimonadetes > Longimicrobiales > Gaopeijiaceae > SLDT01. Next base: position 14,815 of record SLDT01000261.1, read on the forward strand.
CGCCTCCTCGCCCACGGTCCAGGGGTAGTTGCGCTCGAATGCCTCGGCGAAGTCGTAGATGCCCCGGAAGTCCTGGATCCGGTCGTCGTCTTCCTTCACGAGGATTCCTGCATCCACGAGGGCGAAGACAACCTCCCCGAGGTCTTCCGTGGAATGGACCCCCCAGTGCTCGAGGACCGTGCGCGCCATCGGTCCGAACTCCTGGATGGCGAGCCGGCGCACTCCCTGCGCGAGCTCGGCCCCGGAGAGATGCCGGGGCTCGTCGAGGAGCTCGATCGTGTGGTGCAGGGCAGAGAGCACGAAGAGATAGGCCTTGGCGTGGAACCGCGGATTGCGCTCCGCGAGTCGATCCAGGATCCCGTCGGCGAATTGGACGTCGGTCATCTGCGAATTGTGGGCCATCCGCGGTCTCGGCGCCAGTAGGCGCACGCACGAACCGCCGGCCGGGTAGCCCGTCAGCTCCCGACTTCGAGCTCCGGGTACAGGGGAAAGACCCGACAGAACTCCTCGACCTCTGCCCGGACCCGATTCTGAATGGTGACGTCGTCGGGGGCGTCAAGGACGTCACCGATCCAGCCTCCGATGCGCCGCAGCTCGGGCTCGCCCATGCCCCGACTCGTGAGCGCGGCGGTGCCGATCCGGAGCCCGGAGGTCACGAAGGGGGAGCGCTGCTCTCCGGGCACGGTGTTCTTGTTCACCGTGATTCCCGCGTGCTCGAGGGCCGCCTCCGCCGCCTTCCCCGTGAGGTCGTCATGGGAGCGGAGGTCGACGAGGATGAGGTGGTTGTCCGTGCCCCCCGAGACGAGGTCGTACCCCCGTTCCATGAGGGTGTCGCCAAGGGCACGTGCGTTGGCCACGACCTGGCGCGCGTAGTCGGCGAAGGTCGGCCTCAGGGCCTCGCGGAAGGCGACGGCCTTCGCCGCGATCACGTGCATGAGAGGGCCGCCCTGCATTCCGGGGAAGACCGCCTTGTCCACTGCGCGGGCATGCTCCTCCCTGCAGAGGATGATGCCCCCGCGCGGCCCCCGGAGGGTCTTGTGCGTGGTCGAGGTGACCACGTCCGCATGCGGCACCGGGCTCGGGTGGACTCCGGCAGCCACGAGTCCGGCGATGTGGGCCATGTCGACCATGAGCAGGGCATCGACCTCGCGCGCGATGGCCCCGAATGCCTCGAAGTCGATGGTACGCGGGTAGGCGCTTGCACCCGCAACGATCATCCGGGGGCGCAGGGTGCGCGCCTGCTCGCGGAGGGCATCATAGTCGATGAGCCCCGTACCCTCGTCGACGCCGTAGCCCTCGACCCGGTAGAGGATGCCGGAAGCGTTCACGGGCGAACCGTGCGTCAGGTGCCCCCCGTGGGAGAGGCTCATCCCGAGCACCGGGTCGCCCGGCTCGAGAAAGGCGAGGTAGACCGCCATGTTTGCCTGAGCCCCGGAATGGGGCTGGACATTCGCGTGGTCCGCGCCAAAGAGCTCGCACGCACGGCTGCGCGCGAGCTCCTCGGCGACGTCCACGAACTCACACCCCCCGTAGTACCGCTTGCCGGGCAGTCCCTCGGCGTACTTGTTCGTAAGCACGGTGCCCGCCGCCTCGAGGACGGCCATCGAGACGAAGTTCTCCGACGCGATGAGCTCGAGTCCCTGCGACTGGCGCTTCAACTCGGCACGAACTGCCTCGAAGATCTCGGGGTCGGTCCGGCTCAGGTGCTCGAGAGGGGGGGTGTGCTCGATCATACGTAGCTTCGGTGGAGGTAACGGGTGCGCTGGATCCGCTGCTCGGCCACGCGGTCGGCGGCCTGCGCGGTGGGGAGTCCGTCTCTCTCGGCGAGCTCGAAGATCCGGTGCAGGGTGTTGTAGATCTCCCCGGCCTTCCGCTTGCTCCGATCCGGAGACCAGCTGTGCAGCTCCCCATAGACATTGATGAGCCCGCCGGCGTTGATCACGTAGTCGGGGGCGTACAGGACTCCACGCTCGTGGAGGATCTCTCCGTGCCGGGGACGGGCCAGCTGGTTGTTCGCCGCCCCGGCCACGATGTCGACCTTGAGCACCTTCAGGGTGTCGTCGTTCACGACCGACCCGAGGGCGCAGGGAGCGAAGATGTCGGCGTCGATGGCGTAGATCTCGTCCGGCGCCACGACGTGGGCACCGAAGTCGTCACGAACCCGCGCGATCCGGTCCTGGTCGATGTCCGTCACCGTCAACCGGGCTCCCTCCTCATGGAGGAAGGCGCAGAGGTGGTACCCCACGTTGCCGAGGCCCTGCACCGTGACATGCCGTCCGGCCAGTGAGGCATCGCCGTAACGGCGCTCGGCGCAGGCCCGGATGCCCTGGTAGGTCCCGAATGCCGTGACGGGCGAGGGGTCGCCCGACCCCTCGTGCAGCCCGACCACGGAGTCCGTCTCCATTCGGACGTAGTCCATGTCGTCAACGGAGGTCCCGACGTCCTCGGCCGTGATGTAGCGCCCCCCGAGGGACTCGACCGCCCGCCCGTGGGCCCGGAAGATCATCTCCCGGTCCCGGGTCCGGTTGTCCCCGATGATGACGGACTTCCCGCCCCCCAGGTTCACCCCGGCGATCGCGGCCTTGTACGTCATCCCCTGGGACAGGCGGAGAACGTCGACGAAGGCCTCCTCGTCCGAACTGTAGTTCCAGAATCGGGTCCCCCCGAGGGCGGGCCCCATCGTCGTATCGTGAATCGCGATGATTCCCCGGTACCCGATCTCGGGCTCCGACCAGAAGACGATCTGCTCGTGTCCGTGGGTAGCGAGGTGCTCGAATACCTTCATCCGCATCGGCTCCATGTTCATGGTCATGCTCCCGGCACCCTTGTAGGAACCGGGAGGAGTCGGCCCGAAAGCGGCCGCCTCTCGTTGTGTCCGTCTCAGTCGGCCCCGCCGACCGCATCGCGTGCCACGAGCATTCGCAGCACTTCGTTCGAGCCCTCGAAGATCTCGGTCCCCTTTGCGTCACGCATGAGCTTCTCGACGGGGTAGTCGCGCATGTACCCGTAACCACCGAAGATCTGCACCGCCTCGTCCGAGCACCACATCGCGGCCTCCGAGGCGGCGATCTTCGCGAGGGCACAGCGGGCCCTGAGGCTTCGCGGGGTCGCGAGGGGGCCGGGCGATCCGGCCTCGAGCTCCCCGGCAACATCGAGGAGAAGCGCCCGCGCCTGGGCGACCCGGAGTTCCATTCCCGCCAACTTCTCCTGGATCGCCCCGAAGCCCGAGAGCGGGCTCCCGAACTGCTCCCGCTCGTCCGCGTAACGCAGCGCGTGCTCCCGGGCAGCCTCGGCAATGCCGAGCGCCAGCGCTGCCACCCCGGCTCGTCCAATCTCGAGGGCTCCGAGCGCGATGCGAAGCCCTTCGCCCTCGCCCCCGAGGAGGGCATCGTCCCCGACCTCGACTCCGTCGAGGGTGAGGGTCACGGTCTCCGAGGCCGAGAAGCCGAGGGTCCGTTCCCGCCCGCTCACCTCGATTCCCGGGGTCTCCCGAGGAAGGAGGAAGGCCGAGATCCCCTCCCCACCTGGCCGGCCTTCGCCCCCTTCGGATCCCGAGCGCGCGAAGAGGAGGAGGAGCCCCGCGCGGTCCCCGTTCGTGACCCAGCGCTTCGTGCCGTCGAGCTGCCAGCCCCCGGCCGTCTTCGTGGCGCGCGCCTCGAGGCCTCCCGGATCGCTTCCGGCCTCGGGCTCCGAGAGCGCAAAGGCCGCGAGCCGCTCTCCCGACGCCAGCTCCGGGAGCCAGCGCTCCTTCTGCGCTTCGCTCCCATGCGCCAGGATCGCCCCGGGCACCGGCCCGTTGTGGATCGCGAGGGCAAGGGCCACGGCTGGATCGCCCCACCCGAGCGCCTCGAGCGCCAGGAGGTACGACGCGATGTCGAGGTCGAGCCCCCCGTAGGCCTCCGGAATCCGCATCCCCGCGAAGCCGAGCTCCCCGAGCTTCTCGAAGATCTCGCCCGGGAGCTCCCGGGCCGCGTCCCACGCCTCGACATGAGGCCGGATCTCGCCGGCCGCGAACTCCCGCGCGAGCGCGCGGATCTCGAGCTGCTCGTCCGTCACCATGGCGGCTTCAGCCATCGTAGGAGTGGAAGCCCCGCCCGCTCTTGCGCCCGAGCCACCCTGCCGCGACGTGCTTGCGCAGGAGGGGACAGGGCCGATAGCGGTCATCCCCGAGCTCCCGGTGCAGGACCTCCAGGATGTTCAGGCAGGTGTCGAGTCCGATGAGGTCGGCGAGCGCGAGCGGTCCCATCGGATGGTTCATCCCGAGCTTCATGACCGTGTCGATCGCCTCCGGCTCGGCGACGCCCTCCATCAGGGCGAAGATCGCCTCGTTGATCATCGGCATGAGCACCCGGTTCGAGACGAACCCGGGGTAGTCGTTCACCTCGACCGGGGTCTTCCCGAGCGCCCGCGAGAGTTCGATGACCGCCTGCGTCGTGGCGTCGTCCGTCGCGAGCCCGCGGATGACCTCGACGAGCTTCATGAGGGGCACCGGGTTCATGAAGTGCATCCCGATGACCCGCTCGGGCCGCGAGGTCGCCGCACCCAGCTCGGTGATCGAGATGGACGAGGTGTTCGAGGCCAGGATCGCATCGGCGGGCGCGGCCGCGTCGAGGGTCCCGAAGAGCTCCCGCTTCAGTTCGATCCGCTCGGGGATCGCCTCCACGACGAGTTGCACGTCCGAGGCCGCGGCGGCGACATCCGTGCCCCCGCGGATCCGGCCGATCGTCGCCTCCATCTCCTCGGCGGTGAGGATCTCCTTCCTGAGCTGGCGCTCGAGGTTCCGGCGAATCGTCCCGATCCCCGCCTCGACCGCTTCCTGCGAGACGTCGACAAGCTCGACCTCGAGCCCCTTCCAGGCCATGACATGGGCGATCCCGTTGCCCATCGTCCCGCCTCCGATCACCGCAACCCTTCGTATCGTCACAAGCTCCTCCATATGGTCATCGGCTCCCCCGAGCCGCTCGGTTCACTTCCTGAGGGAATGCGGGGCCCTTGCCCCGTCCTGCTGATCCTGCAGCCCGGCTGCTGCGGACTCACGCAGCCCGCCCGGCGAGAAGCCAGACCAGGGCATAGAAGAGCAGGAGGAAGGCACCCGAGGCCGCCACCCACCACCCGGCGTCCACGGCTCCCGGCGACTCCTCCGGCTCCATGGACGAGGGGTCCCCGGACGGGGCCGCCGACAGGCGGGCGCGATGGCGACCCGGTGTGCCTTCTTCCGGTGCGGGGCCCGGCGCCCGGCGACCCGGTTCGGCCCCGGCGAGCTCCCTGGCCTCGGCCCGGGCCCGGTCGAGCGCCTCGGCCCGATCGAGCAGCTCGCTGAGCCCCTCCCGTGCGCCCCTCCCCCCTCGGCCGGTGAGGGCGACGGAGCTCCCGAAGAGGATCCCGAGGATCCCGAGGGTGAAGGTCGAGAGGAGCCAGAGCTCGAGGGGTGTGAGAAGCCGGAGTCCTCCCCTCGGTTCCAGGCGCAGGACGAGGGGGACGGCGATGGCCACGACCAGCGCGCAGAGGAGCGCGGCGAGGAGCGCGGAGCCCCAGAACCGTCGATCCATCGCTCATCGCCCCCGTGCCCCCGGCGCCCCGTTGCCCTCAGCCCCGCTCGACCGAGAGGGCGACGGCGTTCCCGCCCCCCAGGCAGAGGGTGGCGAGGCCGGTCGAGAGATCGCGATCCTCGAGGGCTGCGAGGAGGGTGACGAGAACCCGCGCACCGGAACAGCCGATGGGGTGCCCGAGGGCGACCGCACCGCCGTTCACATTGACGCGGTCGGGATCCATTCCGAGCTCGCGCATGTCGGCGAGGGCCTGGACTGCGAAGGCCTCGTTCACCTCGGCGAGGTCGTAGTCCCCGATGGCCGTGCCGCTCGACTCCATGAGGCGCCGGACGGCGGCGACGGGAGCGAAGAAGAGGTCGCGGGGATCGGTCCCGGCCGCGGCGTACCCGGTGATCCGGGCGCGGATCGCGAGGCCGTTCGCCTCGGCGAAGGCCTGGGAGGTCACGACGAGGGCGGCGCCACCATCGTTGAGCCCGGGGGCGTTCCCTGCGGTGACGACGAGCTCCTCGATTCCCTCGGGGGCATCGTTCGGGAAGGCGGGGCGGAGGCGCCCGAGCGCCTCGAGGGAGGTCTCGCGGCGGGGGCTCTCGTCGGTGTCGACGACGGTGGTACCGCGACGGCCCTTGATCTCGACCGGGACGATCTCGCCCTCGAAGCGGCCGGCGTCGATGGCCTCGACCGCGCGACGGTGCGACTCGAGGGAGAAGGCGTCGGCGTCGGCCCGGGAGATGCCCGCCTTCGCGGCGGTGTACTCGGCGTGCCCACCCATGTGGCACTGGCCGAAGGCGCACCAGAGGCCGTCATGGATGAGACCGTCCTGGAGGGTGCGGTCTCCGAACTTGACCCCGTCGCGCATGCCACGGAGGTAGAAGGGGACGTTCGACATGGACTCGAAGCCGCCGGCCACGATGGCATGGGCATCGCCGGCGCGGATCGCCTGGGCGGCGAGCATGACCGCCTTGAGGCCGGAGCCGCAGACCTTGTTCACGGTGACGGCGGGGAGGGTCGCGGGGAGCCCGGCTCCAATGGCCGCCTGGCGGGCGGGGGCCTGTCCTCCTCCACCCTGGACGACGTTCCCGAGGATCGCCTCGTCGAGGGCTCCGGGGTCGACCCCGGATCGCTCGACGGCGGCACGGACCGCGATGGCGCCGAGCTCGGCGCCGGAGAGGGGGCTCAGGCCGCCCAGAAACCGGCCGATCGGGGTGCGTGCGCCGCCGACGATGACGGGTACGCGGGAGGGGTCGGACATATCCTCGCTCATCTCCTTCCGGAAGTCTCAAATCAGGATTCCGGCCGGTCGGCCCTCCGTTCCGAGACCGAAGTCCCGATGGTGGCAGCCCAGCCATACCAAGATAGGGAAAAGCGGGGCGGTGGTCACCTCCCCGGGATGGTTGGAGCTTTCGGGGCGCGCTGCGGCCGAAGGGGATGCGAGGGGTGGCTGGCCCGCAGCCGGTGCGGGCGAGCAGCCCTTCGTCCCGGTGCAGGGCTGTCTAGAAGGCTGTTGAGGGGGTGGAACGGCCCCTCCGCGGTCAGGGGGTGGCAGGCGGGGGGGCGAGCCGGCGACCGCCTTCTTCCAGAAAGCCCCAGGGGATGAGGGGATCGTGCTCGAGGACGAGGAGCCAGCGGGCGGCCTCGGCCTCGGACCAGATGCGGCGCTTGGTCTCGAGGGTGACGAGGGGCTCGAGGTCGTATCCCATGATCCAGGGGAGTGGGATGTGGGCGGCGGTGGGGCAGAGATCGGCGAGGTAGAGGGCGGTTTCCCCGGCGTCCTCGACGAGGACGGACTGGTGGTGGGGGGTGTGGCCGGGGGTGGGGAGGAGCCGGACGCCCCGGGTGAGGTCGTGCTCGCCCCGGACGGTGCGCCAGAGCCCGGCCTCGGTGATGGGGGCGATGTTCTCGGCGAGGTAGCTGGCGCGGATCCGCTCGTTGGGGGAGCCGGAGAAGGCAAGCTCCTCGGCCTGGACGATGTGGGGAATGCCGGGGAAGGCGGGGACGATGGTGCCGTCGGGTTCACGCCGGGTGGCGCCCCCGGCATGGTCGAAGTGGAGGTGGGTGAGGACGACGAGGTCGAGGTCGGCGGGGGTGAAGCCGGCGGCCCGGATGGCGTCTTCGAGGCGGGTGGGGTCGCCCTCGTTCTCGATGCCGTAGATGTCGCGGAACCTGGCGTCGGCCTTGTTCCCTGCCCCGGTGTCGACGAGGACGAGCGCCTCGGGAGCCTCGATGAGGAGGCAGCGGAGGGCAAGGGGGATCCGGTTGCGGTCGTCGGCGGGGATGCGGCGCTCCCAGAGGGGCTTGGGGACGACCCCGAACATGGCGCCCCCGTCGAGGCGCTGGAGGCCGGCTTCGAGGGCGTGGATGCGGATGCCCCCGACCTCGCGGGTGCGGACGAGGGGGAGGTCGGCGGCGTCGGGGGTCATGTCGGGGGTCATGGAGTCGAGCGGCGGGAGGGGCGGGACGGGGCCTTCGAGCGGCCCCTGGCGAGCGCTTCGTTCAGGGTGTGGAGATCGTGGAGTCCGCGGGCAGCGGCCTCGTTCAGAAGGTGGAGGAGGAGCCGCGCGGTGGCCAGTGCGTCACCGTGCGCTCGATGACGATCATGCACGCGGATCCCGAAGTACCGGGTGAGCTCGTCGAGGCCGTAGCTCCGGAGGCGGGGAAGGAGGAAGCGCCCGAGACGGAGGGTGCACAGGCGGGGCGGGTCAGGGGCTTCGCCGAGCGCATGCACGAGGCCGGAGCTGATGAACCCCCAGTCGAAGTTCACGTTCTGGGCGACGAAGACCCTTCCTTCGAGGGCTCTCGCGACGTGCGGGGCGACCCCCTCGAAGGCGGGGGCGCCGCGCACCATTCCGTCCGTGATCCCGGTCAGCCCCTGGATTCGGGGGGGAATGGGGCGGCCGGGGTCGACGAGGGTCTGGAAGCCTTCTCCGACCTGGCCGGCGGTGACGGGAACGACGGCGACCTCGGTCATGCGGGCTCCGCGGGCCCAGCTTCCGCCGGTCGTCTCCACATCGACGACGGCGTAGTCGAGGTGGAGGAGGGAGGGCCCGGGGAGGGGGACGTTCTCGGCGAGGCGCCAGACGCCCTCGGCATCGACGGTGAAGCGCGGGTCCGTGCCGAGCAGGGTGAAGACGGCCTTCGAGGCGGCGGCGGGGTTTCCCCGAAGTCCGAGGGCGACGCGCGCAAGCTCGAGGGTGGAGGCGGGGCCGTCCACGAGGCGATGGGCGGCGCGCTGGACGAGGCCGGCGGGTGGCGGGATTCGGGAGTCGGGGGGTGTCACGGCCGTTCGCGAGCCGCGAGCGCGAAGGAGAGCGCCTCGAGCTCCATCGAGAGGCTGACCTCGTTCACCTCGATCTCGGGCGGGAGGTGGAGTCGGGTGGGAGCGAAGTTCAGGATTCCCCGCACCCCGCTCTCGACGAGGACGGTCGCGATCGCCTGGGCAGCATGGGCGGGCACGGTGATGATCCCGATCTCGATGCCACGCTCCCGGATGAGGCAGGGGAGTTCGGTCACGGGCCGGACCTCGAGGCCCTCCCGACAGCTCCCGATCTTGGCGGGGTCGTTGTCGAAGACGGCGCGAATCTCGAAGCCCCGTTCCCTGAAGAGGGGATAGGCGAAGAGCGCCGAACCGATTCGACCGGCGCCGACGAGGGCCACGGGCCAGCGGCGGTCGAGGCCGAGGATCGCGCGGACGCGATGAAGGAGGTCGGGGACCTCATACCCCATCCCCCTGCGTCCGAAGGAACCGAAGAGGGAGAGGTCCTTTCGCACCTGCGCCGGGGTGGTGCCGGAGCGCTCGGCCAACCCCTGGCTGGATACCGTTCCCACGCCTTCGGCGGCAAGGGTGTCGAGTGCGCGGAGGTAGAGGGAGAGGCGCCGGACCGTGGAGGGCGAGGCGCGGCGTGGGGGGGCAGGAGGAGGAGTCACGGGCAGGAGGTCGGAAGTCGTTCGTTTGCTGGGCTTCGCTCGGGACCGGGTCGGGGACCCCGCGCGAGGTGGCCGATCCGGGGAAGCCCCCGGGGTCGCGGCGCGCCTGCACCGAGGCGAAGCGGTCGCGTCGGGTCGCGGGGCTTGTGAAAAAGTTCACAAGCCCCGGGGTGAAAACTGTGGTGCGGCCGCGAAGGCGTCAACGTGGACCCCGGGCCAGCCATCGCGCCATGGCACGGAACGCCTCCGGGGCAAGTGTCTCGGGTCGGTCCGTTCGATCTGCGCCCGCGACCGCGAGCAGCGCATCCTGTTCCTCGGGGTCCAGCCCGAGGTCGGGATGATCCCTGAGGATGCGCCCGAGCTGCTTCCGGCGCCACTGGAAGAGGGCTCTGGTCAGGTCCCGGAGCGCGCGTTCCTCCCCGGGTTCGAGCACGGGTGGCACGAAGGGCTCGATTCGGATCACGGCGGAGTCGACCCGCGGGCGGGGCCGGAAGACGCTGCGCGGCACCTGGAGCACGACCTCGACGTCTGCCACCGCCCGTACGCCGATGCTGAGCGCACCATAGGCACGCGACCCCGGGGGGGCCAGGATCCGGTCGGCCACCTCCCGCTGGACCATGAGGAGGATCACCCTCGGACGCGGCGGCTCGAGCAGGTGGAAGAGAATCGGAGTGGTGACATTGTAGGGGATGTTCCCCACGACGATGAGGGACGACGGATCGTCCACGACCTCGGCGAGCGGTCGGCGAAGGATGTCATCCTGGACCACCCGCACGTGCGCCGCGTCGGCAAACTGCTCCTGCAGCCGGGCAGCCAGCCCCCGGTCCAGTTCGACCAGGACGAGGCTCCCGGCCAGCTCCGCCAGCCCGCCCGTCAGCGCGCCCCGGCCCGGTCCGATCTCGAGAACCGTGTCGCCGGGCTCGATTCCAGCCTCCTCGACGATCCGTCGCTGCAGGTTGGGGTCGACGAGGAAGTTCTGGCCCAGCGAGCGCTTCGCCGGAACGAAGGGCTCCCGCCCCTTGCCCCGCCCGCTTCCCCCCGGGTCCTGCGGTGGAGCCTCGCCCATGGCGAAGTCGCCTCAGCTACGGAAGACGACGGCGGTGCGGTCGTCCCCTTCCCCGCCCTCGATCGTGCCACGAGCCGAGAGCTCGAAGAGGCTCCGGACGATCGCTCCGGCCGGGGCCCTGCGAAGCCGCGCGACTTCCTGGATGATTCGCTCCTCACCCCTGCTCCGGGACCCGGGTACCACGGGGTCCGAGAGGCCGTCCGTGAAGAGGAAGAGGAGGTCGTCCGCGCCCCAGGGGATGCTTCGTTCCTGGTAGGCATCGGCTCCCGCGATTCCCATGGGCGGATCAAGGGCGGGCAGCCTCTCGGGCTCGCCCTCCGGCCGGACCAGAAAGGCATGCGGGTGCCCGGCGTTCGCATAGACGAGCTTCCCCCCCGCCGGGTCCACGACTCCGTAGAAGAGGGTGAGGTACATCTCCGTCGTCTCGAGCTCGTCGATCAGGGCGGCCCCCATCCCTGCAAGGACCTTGGCGGGAGACTCGAACTCGGCGGCATAGATGGTCGCGGCACTCATGGAGAGCGTCATGATGAGCGCCGCCGGAAAGCCGTGGCTCGAGACGTCACCGATCATGACGCCGAACCTGCCCCCGGGCAGACGAAGAAGGTGGTAGAAGTCCCCCCCGACGGAATCGGCCGTCTCGACACGGGCCGCAACCCGGTCCGCGTCCTGACCATCCACGGTGGGAAGGAGCTTTCGCTGGAGGTCGCTCGCGAGCTCCATTTCGCGCGCGACCCGCTCCCTGGCCACGCTCTCCCGGACGAGGCGATGGTTCTCGAGCGCCGCCCCCACCTGGGACGCAATGGCCGAGAGCAGCTTCTGGTCCGACGCGGAGAAGCGTCCGCCGTGCCGACGCCCCGCAAGGTTGATGACCCCGACCGTGCGAGGCTCCCCCGTGGGCGGCGTGAACCGGATCGGAACCGAGAGGACCGAGTCATCGATCGAGCGAATGAGTTCGACGCTTCGGCCATTGCCTCCGAAGCGCTCACCGGAAAGGATGAGCGGCCGCCCCTCTCGGAAGACTTGGGCGGTGAGGGCGTGGGGGTCATCGAGGTCCAGTTCGCCGACTCGCTCCTCGTCGCCCACGGAAGAGACGAGATCAAGGCGACGGCTGCCATCGCGCCGCACCCAGAGCGAACCACGGCGCGCACCCATCACGTCACAGACCTCGGCGAGGATGAGTCGCGCCGCATCGCGCAGATGGAGGAGGGAGCCGAGTGTCTCCGAAATCGAGTACAGGAGGTTGATCTCCTCGTAGCGCTCGGAGACCTCCGAGGTGAAGAGCCGGATCTCGTCCCCGAGTTCGTAGATCTGCTCGAGGCTGAGCCTCAGCGTGTTTGCCGCAGCCTCGATCGTGTCATCGGTCGGGTTGCGGATCTCGAGCACGAGATCGCCCCCTGTGCGCTGGGGCACCTCGAGGAGAATCGAGCCCCGCAGGGGCGCACCCGAGTCGTCACCGGCGGGAAAGAGGTGGGCGGCCGGCCCCCCTTCGCTCGGCAGCCAGAGGTGCACGTCCAGCCCGAAGGAATGACGGAATTCGTCCAGGACCCGCGAAACCGCGTCGGGAAGGAGCTCCCGCGCGGCCCGGCCGGGGTTCATGCCGAGACGCCGTTTTGGAGGCCTCGGTCATCATCGAGCCTCAGGACGAGCGTCACGGAGTTGCCGCGATCGTTGTAGCGGACCTCGTCCATGAGGCGGCGCATCAGGAAGAGTCCGCGCCCGCCTTCGCCCTGGGGCAGGAAGGGGAGGGTTGGATCGGGCACGACCTCCGGATCGAAGCCCTGGCCTTCGTCCGTGACCCGGGCCTGGATCGCCCCGTTCTCGATCCGGATCTCGACGCGCACCCGCTTCGTCGGGTCGCTCCCGTTCCCGTAGATCATCGCATTCGCGAGAGCCTCCGTGAGGCTGACCCGGAAGTTGAGCCTCAGGCGGCGAGCGACCACCTCGCACTGGGCGCACCGGCGCATGACGAATGCGACGGCCTCCTCGATGCAGTCGAGCTCGTTCGGTAAATCAAAGACCAGCTGTCGTTCCATGCCGAGTCACCCGCTTCGCTGGGTCGACACACGCTCCGGCAGACCCTCTCCCGGAGCGACGGGGTCGGAGTTCGTCAGAAGTCCTGCAGCCCCTCGTCCCGGGTTTCCGCAATCCGGAAGAGCGTGTTCAACTTCGTCAGCTCGAAGAGGGTCCGGAGGTCCTCGTTCAGGCTGGCGAGCCGGAGGTCTCCTCCCTGCTCGCGAATCTTCTTCGAAAGGCTGACCAGAACCCCGAGCCCCGACGAGTCGATGTATCCGGTGTTCGTGAAGTCCACGAGAAACTTGCGTTCACCTCGCGCCACTTCGTCGAGCACCTTCTGCTTCAGCTCCTGCCGGTTGCCGACGATGAGCTGTCCGTCCACATCGATGACGGTGATGTCTCCTTCACGATTCACGTGAAAGGCCATGGTTTCTCCATCCCTTCGGGATTGCAGGCCCGCCGGCCGGCGCGAGGTCACGTGCCGTGGGGCTCACCCGCATGTTCGTGTTGCTCGAGTCCCGAAAAATAGTCGAAAGGCAACATATGATTCAAGTCGTTCACCTCGTCGAAGCGGCAACCCCCGAGTTTGACGGGGGTTCCGACCCCGCCCGGCACGTCGTCCGTCACCCCGTCCTGCCGCGACACGCCGCGGCTCAGGGTGCCATGAGGCTCGTGATCGCCGCCACATTCACGATGTCATCGGCCGAGGCCCCTCGGGAGAGATCGTTGCAGGGCCGTCTCAGACCCTGGATGATCGGCCCCACGGCCCGCGCTCCGGCCAGACGCTCCACGAGCTTGTAGGCGATGTTCCCGGCGTCCAGGTCGGGGAAGACGAGAACATTCGCACTCCCTGCCACGGCCGAGTGTGGGGCCTTGCGGCGCCCTACCGCCTCGATGAGGGCCGCGTCGGCCTGGAGCTCTCCGTCCGAGGGCACGCCGGGTTCCATGTCCCGGAAAAGCGCGAGGGCCTCCCGTATCCGGTCGACCGAGGAACCCACGGCACTCCCCTTCGTGGAATACGAGAGGAAGGCAACCGTGGGCGAATCCCCCACCACCCGCCTTCGAGCTCGCGCGGCGGCCGCGGCGATCTGTGCGAGCTGGGGGGCGGTGGGCTCGGGGACCACGGCACAGTCCGTGAAGGTGAGCACCTCGCCCGGAGCGGCGGGGTCGGGACCTCCTCCTCCCATGGTCAACGCCCGGAAGGAGGGGGTGACCATGTAGAAGGCCGAGGAGACGACCTTGATCCCGTCGTCGGGGCCGACGCACCAGAGAGCGGCCCGCAGGACGTCGCCCGTGCTGTTCACCGCACCGGCGACGGAGCCATCGACCTCCCCGAAACGAACCATGAGGGCACCGCGGATCAGGGGATCACGCACCCGCTCGCGCGCCACGGAGAGCGTCATGCCCCGGGCGCGCCGCAACTGCAGGAGGGTCTCGACATGGCGGCCGGAGCCGTCCATCCGGAGGGGGTCCACGACCTCGACCGCGTCCGGGTCCCCCCCAGCCCCGGCGAGGGCATCCCGGACATGGTCGGGCGTGCCGAGCAGGACGGGGTGGAGGAGGCCCTCGGACTGGATGGCAGCAACCGCCTCGATCGTGCGGGGGTCGCCCGACTCCGGAAAGACGATGCGGCGGGGTCGGGCACGTGCCCTCGAGCGTACCGAAGCGATGAAGTCCATCACCCCTCCCCCCCCACGCTCCCGGTACCCTCGACGGACACCCCCCGGTCGAAGCGCCGGCTCAGGCGGGAAAGCACCGTGGGCGAGACGAAGGCCGAGACGTCTCCCCCGAGCTGGGCCACTTCGCGGACGAGTGAAGCCGACAGGAAGGAGAGGTGGGCGTCCGGGGTGAGAAAGATGAACTCCGTCTCCGGGTACATCTCGCGGTTCATCTGGGCCATCTGGAACTCGTACTCGAAGTCCGAGACCGCCCGGAGCCCGCGGACCACAAAGGCGGCGCCCTCCCGCCGCACGAAGTCGACGAGGAGGCCCTCGAAGCTGACACAGCGGATGCGTGGCTCGTCCGCGAAAACTTCCTCCAGCATGGCGAGGCGCTCCTCGACGGTGAAGGCGGGACGCTTGCTCTGAGTGGCGGTGTGGGCGACGGCAATGAGGAGCTGGTCGGCCACGCGCAGGGTGCGGCGGGCGATGTCCTCGTGCCCCAGGGTCACGGGGTCGAAGGAGCCGGGGTAGATCGCGAGGGTGCTTTGGGCCGAACTCATCGAGGCGCCTCGATCCGGGTGATGGCCGTGTCCCCGTAGCGTCGGATGCGGACGTCCGACGCGACGGGCAGGACTTCGGAGATGCGATGCTCGATCCAGAGCTCGCGGGCAAAGGGGTGCTGCAGGAAGTGTTCGACGAGTCGGATCGCGTCTCCACGATCATAGGGTGGATCGGCGAGCGCAAGATCGAAGGCCCCGGGCTCGAGGCCCGCGACCCAGCGGAAGGCATCGCGCGCAACCACCTGGACTCGGGACCCGGCACCCAGGCTCTCGATGTTCGCGCGAAGAGCCGCGAGCGAGGTCCGTGCCCGCTCCACGAAGACGACATGCTCGGCCCCCCGCGACAATGCCTCGAGTCCGAGAGCGCCGGAACCGGCGAAGAGGTCCACGACTCGAGCGCCCTCCAGGAGGGGAGCCATCGCCGACATCCAGGCCTCCCGGACCCGGTCCGTGGTCGGCCGGACGTCCCGGCCGGAGGGGGCCCGGAGACGCCGTCCGCCCCACGCTCCGGCGATGATCCTCATGCGACGCCGGAGTCGGCACGGCGGGCCAGCCCCTGTTCGGCCGGACGCACGTCGAGGCAGACGGCCTGGAGTGCCCGAACGCCGCGATACTCGTTGTCCTCGAGCCGGAAGAGCAGGTCGACCGGACCGCGACCGATCGCCTCCGGGCGAATCCGGTCGCCCAGCCCGAAGCCGATGGCGTCGAGAGGGGCCCCCCCGCCCCGGTCGAGTGCGAGCTTGAGGTGGCGGGACCCGACGATTCGTCCCTGGCCCTTGAGGCGCACCCCCCTGCTCCAGAAGACGGGTCGCGGATTGCCGACCCCGAAGGGTCCGAGGTACGACAGGAAGTGGTGCAACTCCTCGGTGAGTTCCTCGAGACGGACGGGGGTATCGGCCCTCAGCCGAGGACGGGGCACGCGCCCGTCGAGCTGCTCCTGAACCTCGCGGTTGAGGGCCTCGCGGAAGGACCCGATTCGTTCGGGTCGGAGCTCGAGGCCGGCGGCCTGCCGGTGTCCCCCGAAGCGTTCGAGGTGCTCGGCGCACCCGGACACGGCCCGATGGAGGTCGACCTCCGGGACCGAGCGGGCGCTTCCCCTGGCGAGTCCCTCGCCGAGCGCGATCACGACCGCGGGGCGGTAGACCCGCTCGACCACCTTCGAGGCCACGATCCCGATCACGCCGGGATGCCAGTCCTCGCCCGCGACGACGACGGCCCGGTCCCGGTCCGGATCGAACTCCCGGGCCAGTTGTCGCTCGATCGCCTCGAAGGTCCGGCGGTCCTCGGCACGCCGACGACCGTTCATCTCCTCGAGGGCGGGGGCCAGTTCGGCGGCGACGCGCGCATCGTCCGTGAGGAGCAGCCGGAGGGCATCGGACGCTGCCCCCAGCCGTCCGGCAGCGTTCAGGCGGGGCGCGAGGCCGAAGGCAATCGAACCGGCATCGAGTGTCCCGGGGTCGATCCGCGCGACGCGCATGAGGGTGCGCAGACCCGGCCGCCCCGTGATGCGCAGGGCCTTGAGGCCGAAGCGCACGAGGATCCGGTTCTCGCCCCTCAGGGGTACGAGGTCGGCCACCGTCGCAAGGGCCACGAGGTCGAGGTGGGGGTGCAGCTCCTCGGCCGCGATTCCTCGCTTCCGGCCGAGAAGCTGGCAGAGCTTGTAGGCCACGCCTGCTCCGGCGAGTCCCGGATCGGGATAGCTGCAGTCGCTGCGTGAGGGATTCACGACGGCATGGGCGGGAGGCAGGCTCTCGCCGGGGGTATGGTGATCCGTGACGATGACGTCGATCCCTTCGGCGCGGAGGCGGGCCACCGCGTCGTGGGCCCGGATCCCGGAGTCGCAGGTCACAACGAGGCCGGCGCCGGCCTCGCGTGCGGCCTCGATGCCCCCTTCGCCGAGATCGTAGCCGTCGCGAATCCGATGGGGGACGAAAGGGACCACCTCGGCCCCCAGCCGCCGTAGCCAGAGCGTCAGGAGAGCGGCCGCACAGATCCCGTCGACGTCGTAGTCACCGTGCACGAGGATCGTCTCGCCCCGTGTGATCGCGGTCAGGATGCGGTCCGCCGCCCGCCCGGCATCCCGGAGAAGCTCGGGGTCGTGCAGGCCGTCGAGGCGGGGACGCAGGAATTCCTTCGCCTCTTCGGGATCACCCAGGCCCCGCGCCGCCAGGACCCGGCAAAGGGACTCCGGCAGACGAAGCTCCGACAGGAGCGCCTCGATCGTGCCCGAAGTCGGGGCCTCGCGCAACTCCCAGTCCGGCGCAGGCGGTGGGGGAAGCCCTTCTTCGAGGTGGTCGGTCAGCTTCACAGCTCCTCGACCCGTCCGTCGACCTCGTCCGAGAGGATGACTCCGCAAAACTCGCACCGGATGAGTCGTGCTGCACTCCGGATCTCGTTCTGCACCTGGAGGGGGACGACCCCGTAGCAGTTCCCGCAGGCCCCGTCCTCGAGGAGCGCCGCGACGACGACCGAACGTCCCGCGTTGTGGAAGGACTCGTAGATCCGACGCTCGGCGGCCCCGACACCCTCCAGGATCGCATCTCGCTTGACCCGAAGCTCGGCGGCCTCGGCCTTCAGTTCCTCTCGCTCCTTGAGGAACGCCTCCTGGCGGGGCTCCACCTCGGCCCGCGCGGCCTGCGTCGCCTCCCTCAACTCCTCGAGCTGCACGCCAGTCCGGCGACTCTGGTCCATGAGCTGGAGCGCCTCCTGCTCGTCCGTGTCCACGGCGCGGCGCAGAAGGTCGAGCTCGGTCCGGACCGCTGTCTCTTCGCGCACGTTCTGGACTTCGTTCAACCGCTTCTCGAGGGACGCCACCCTGGAGCGCTTCTCGTCGGCGGCACGCTCGAGACGACGCGTGTCCGCCTCCATGCGGCCGACGCGCTCCTCGAGGGCATCGCGTTCGGCCTCCAGGCGGAGCGCCGGCTCCTCCACTTCGGCAAGCTGCGGGTCGAACCCGGCAATGCGCGTCTCGAGCGATCGGATTCGCTCGTCGAGCTTCTGTACTTCACGGAGGCTGCCCAGCGTTGTCTCGGTCATCGGCTCATCTCTTCAGTTGGGTGGTTCAGGTCGGGGGCTCTCCCCCGACGGATCACGTTCCAGCGCCCGGGGCGCTCGCGTCTAAGGGCGCCGAGCTCTCCCAGGATTCGGCGCTGTTCCTCCTCGTCGGTGGCCCGCCGGAGGGCTCCCTCCAGCTCCTCGCGGCGTGCCTCGAGCGATCGGTCCCGAAGCTTCGCGACGGCGGCCTCGAAGACCTGGCCGGTGTGCTCGAGCTCCTCGGGATCGCCCTTCAACTCCTCGATGCGACGGACCAGTTCGGCCGGAAGCCCGTCAAGGGTCCCGGAGAGCTCCGCCTCGTCGAGCAGGAGCATGTAGATGTCCCGGTAGAGGGGATCGAGGAAGTCGGACGGACCGACGAGCTCGGCCGCTCGCTCCACGAACTCCCTGGCCCGGACGAGCACGAGGAGGAGCTGGCGCTCGGGACCGAGCCCCTGCGGCACCCGGCTCCGGCGACCTCCGCCACCGACCGTCGATCCCTCGCCGCGTACCGGCCCCGACGGGGCGCGCCCCCCGGGGCCGGAGTCGCCGCCCCGCGCGCCCCGAGCGGGTCCTCCACGTGCTCCCCCACCCCCCGCCCGCCGCCCCCGCTCCACTTCTTCGGCGAGCGTGTCTCTCTGGATCCCGGTCCGCTCGGAGACACGCGCGAGGTAGAGGTCTCGAAGCGCCGGGTCGCTCGTCGCCCTGACCGTCGGAAGGAGCTTGTCCATGGCTCGGCGGGTTCGACCGAGCGAGGTGAAGTACCCATGCTCCTCGAGAAGCTGGACCTTCCGGTCAAGGATGTCGACGGCCCCCGCGAGGTAGCGTCGAAAGCCCTCTTCCCCTTCGGCACGGATCACCGTGTCCGGATCCTCGCCCTCGGGGAAGCTCACGACCGAGGGGTGGACCCCCGCGGTCAGGAGCACGTCCCCGGCACGGAAGGTCGCACGAAGCCCGGCCTCATCGGAGTCGAAGAGGAGGAGGGCTCGCGAGGTGTAGCGGCGAAGGAGGGTGGCCTGCTCCGGAGTCATCGCCGTTCCGAGGACGGCCACCGCGTTCTCGACCCCGCCCGCGGCGAGGGCGACCACATCCATGTACCCCTCGACGAGGAGCGCCACCTCCTCCCGACGGATGCGGTTCCGGTTCCACCCGAGCGCGTAGAGGGTCTCGCCCTTGTGGTAGACGGGCGACTCGGGGGAGTTCAGGTACTTGGGTACTCCCTTCTCGCCCTTGCCCAGCACGCGTCCGCCGAAGGCAATCACCTTTCCGGAGATCGACTCGATCGGGAAGATGATCCGGTCGCGGAAGCGGTCGTAGGGTTCGGCGCTCCTCTCCGAAGTGGTGAGGAGTCCCACCTCGAGGAGGAGTTCGTCCTCGATCCCGTGACCCGCCGCATGCGCACGCAGCCCCTGCCACCCCGCGGGAGCGTAGCCAAGTCCGAAGGCCTCGCAGGTCTCCGGGCCGATCCCCCTCGCCTCGAGGTAGGCCCGTGCACGGGCGCCGGCCTCCGGATCCATGAGGCGTTCCCGGAACCAGTCACGTGCGAGGGCATTCACCGCGTGCAGGGGTCGGAGCGGATCGTCTTCCGGACGCCGAACCCCCGTCTCTTCGACCGGGATGCCCCAGCGCCCCGCGAGATGCCGAACCGCGTCCGCGAAGTCCATCCCGGTGCGCTTCATCACCCAGTCGAAGAGGTCGCCCGACTCCCCGCATCCGAAGCACTTGTAGAAGCCCTTGTCCGGCACGACGTAGAAAGAAGGGGTGCGGTCGTCATGGAAGGGGCACTTCCCCTTGTACTCCCGCCCCGAACGCTTCAACTCGACGCTCTCGCCCACGACCTCGACAAGGTCCCCCGCCTCGCGCACCCTCTCGACCGTCCGATCCGAGATCAAGGGCCCTCCCCGAGAAGCGCGATCGTGACTCCTGCTCCCCCCTCGCCCGGCTTCCCACCCCGGAAGTCTCCCACCCGGCGATCGGCCTCGAGGAGCTCGCCCACACGGGCCCGGAGCGCTCCGGTGCCCTTGCCGTGGATGATCCGAAGCTCGCGCAGCCCCCCTACCACCGCCGCGTCGAGGGCCCGACCGAGCTCCAGGTCGATCTCCTCGACCCGGCGTCCCCGGAGATCGA
>SLDT01000177.1 GCA_007125125.1 Gemmatimonadota bacterium
CTCACCGTCGCACCCTCCCGTACGACGAGATCACGATCCGCACCTCCTCCCGCCCCCTGCTGAGGACGAGGGTACTGTTCGCGAAGCGCCCGGTCCCGCTCGGGCCGAAGGCGATCTCGGCGCGGTTCCGGGTCCCCGCGACCTCGAGGCGGACCCCGGAGGTGGCAGGGTCCCAACGCGCGACGGTCTCGCCCCCGCGGAGCTGGAGCTCGACGGGGGCGCCCTCCTCCACGACGAGGGTGGCTTCGCCGGTGCGGCGGGCCTCGAGGCGGGTGCGCTGGAGCATCCCGATCAGCTCTTCCCTGGCTTCGCGCACGACGACCCGGTCGGCGCCCCCGACCAGACGGGGTGCCGAGAGCCCGAGAAGAGTCCCGGCCACAACGAGGACGGCAAGGAGCTCGAGGAGGGTCATCCCGAGGCGAACCCCGGCGCCGGAGGGGGGGGCAGATCCGTTCATGGCCGAACGATCGCACACCCGGCGGGGCGATGGGATGGCGGGAGGGGACGTCTTCTACGCTACAGTCCGTACTCTCGGATCTTGTAGCGCAGCGCGCGATCGCTCAACTCGAGGAGCTCCGCCGCCTTTCCGCGATGCCCCCCCGTTCGGGCGAGGGCGCACGCGATGAGCTCCCGCTCCAGCCGTGCACCGTGACGCTTGACGGAAAGGTCTCCGTCCGGGTCGATGTCGAAGGGGATCCGGTCCCCGGAGGGCGGGGCGCCGTCCGGGAACGAGGCGACCGCCGGTGACGGAGGCCCGGCCGGTCGCACGGGGTGTGCCGCGGGCGTGGGCCGGGCAGGGGCCCCCTCCTCCCGGCGCAGTTCGGGCGGCAGATCGGCGAAACGGATCCGCTCACCCTCGGCGAGTACAAGCGCCCGCTCGAGCACGTTCTCGAGTTCACGCACATTCCCCGGCCAGTGCCAGGCGAGAAGGGCATCGAAGGCCTCGGGGTCGACCCCGGGGAGGGGGCGGCCCAACCGCTCCGCGAGGCGCGAGAGGAGGTGCTCCACGAGAGGGGGGATGTCGTCCGGGCGCTCCGCGAGCGGGGGGATCGCGAGGGTCACGACAGCGAGGCGGAAGTAGAGGTCGGAGCGGAAGCGGCCGGCTTCGATCTCCACGCCCAGCTCCCGGTTCGTGGCGGCGAGGATCCGGAGGTCGAGGGGGCGGGAGCGAGTCTCGCCCAGGCGCCGGACCTCGCGCTCCTGGATCGCGCGCAGAAGCTTGACCTGGAGCGACTCCGGCAGCTCGCCCACCTCGTCCAGGAAGAGGGTGCCCCCCGCCCCTGACTCGAGGAGTCCCTCGTGGTCCCGGTCCGCGCCGGTGAAGGCGCCCTTTGCATGGCCGAAGAACTCCGATTCGAGGAGCTGTTCGGGGATTGCCCCGCAGTTCACGGCCACGAAAGGGCCGTCGCGGCGCGGGCTCTCCTGGTGGAGGACCCGGGCCAGCAACTCCTTGCCCGTCCCGGTGGGGCCGGTGAGGAGCACGGACGTGGGGTGCGGGGCCACCTTCTCCAGGAGGTCGAGGAGCCGGCGCATCGCCTCGGACCGGGCCACGACCCCACCGAAGCGCCGCCCGGTCGGGAGCTCGGCGCGCAACCGGGAGACCTCACGCCGCAGCTGCTCGCGCTCGCTCGCCTTGCGCAGGGTGAGAAGCAGCTCGTCACGGCCGAAGGGCTTCGCGAGGTAGTCGTAGGCCCCGGCCTTCATCGCGCCGATCGCGAGCTCCATGCTCCCGTAGGCAGTCGTGACGATCACCGGTGCGCTCCCCCCGCCTGCTCGCCACGCCCGGAGGAAGGCCAGCCCGTCCATGACCGGCATCCGGACATCGACCAGGATCAGCTCCGGGCGGAAGGCCTCGGCGCGCTGGAGACCCTCTCGGCCGTCCGCGGCGGTCCGGACCTCGTGCCCCTCGTCGGCCAGGATGAGCGAGGTGGAGCGACGCAGGCCGGCGTCGTCGTCGATCACGAGGATGCGAAGCGGGGCGGTGTCAGAGGTGTTCGCGGCGCTCATGAAGGGGCTGGCTCCGAGTGGGAGCGCTCAGGGGGGGCGGACTCCGCGGGGACGTGGTCCGGGGGGGCGCTCGGGGTGCGGGCGCCCGGGAGCCCGAGTCGGAAGAGCGCTCCCCCCCCGGGATGGTTCTCGGCCTCGAGGGTCGCCCCGAGCTCCTCGATGATGCGGGCCGTGATCGCGAGTCCCATCCCCGTTCCCTCGCCCGGGTAAAGAGTCGTGAAGAAGGGATCGAAGATGCGGTCGAGGTGATCCGGGGGGATCCCGGGGCCATGGTCCCGGATCTCGATCCGGACCCCGGTCTCGCCGCGGAGCTCGGCCGAGAGGGGCACGGTCTCGTGCAGGTGCCGGAGTCGGCGGCGGTGGGTGTAGTCCGTGCCGGGTGGGTCGTCCTCGCGCCGGGGAGCGAGGAACTCCGGCGGGGCCGTGGAGGGGGCGGGGGCGATCCGGACCACGATCGGGGCGGGCGCGTCCGGCGCGGAAACGAGCGCGTCGGATACGTCCGGGGCGGGGGCGGCCGCGCTCGCGGCACGCATGGCCTGGGCGGCGTTCACGAGGAGGTTCACGAGCACCTGCTCGAGAAGCTGGGGACGGATGAGGGCGGGGGGCGGCTCCCCGTCGACCATGACCTCGACCGGGGTGCCGTCGAGGGCACCCCTTCGTTCGAGGAGCTCGACCGCCGCACGGACGAGGGGCTCGGGGGAAGCGGCCCGCCACCCTCCACCATCCGAGGCGGGGCGCACGAACTCGAGGATGCTCCGGATGATGGCATCGATCCGGAGCGCCTCCTCCCGGGCCACGGCGAGTGCCTCGGATACATCGCCTCCCGTCTCGGCGCGGCGATCCGCGAGGTCGAGCGAGGTGCGCAGGGCGCCGAGGGGGTTGCCGAGCTCGTGCGCGATCCCTCCGGCAAGGGTCCCGACCGAAGCCATCCGGGCGGTGCGGACGAGCTCGGCGCTCGTCTCGACGAGCTCCCGGTTCGTGCGGTCGAGGGAGCGGACGTTCTCCTCGAGGAGCTCCTGCTCGCGGATGAGGCGCCCGGCCATCGTGTTCACCGACTCGACGAGGCGATCGAGCTCCGCCCGGTCCGTGGCGGGGATCCGGTGCCGGTACTCCCCGGCGGCGATGCGCTCGGCATGCGTGCCGATCCGGTCGAGGGGGTGGAGAAGGGAGCGCCGGAGGAGGTAGCGGAGGAAGACGAAGAGGATCGCGAGGTCGGCGGCGAGGAGGAGCCCCAGGAAGAGGGTGGCGGTGGCCGGGGACTCGAGGGTTGGGAGGACGAGGAAGCCGGCGATGATGCCGACGAGGAGGGCGGCGGCGAAGAGGAGGGCGGTCTGGACGAGGAGTTCGCCGGCTACGGTGGGAGTGCGGAACATGCTCGCAAGGTGGGGAATCCTTGCTGTTTTGGCGAGGGGGCGTTTCGGGTTCCTGGCCATTGTCGGCCTTCGCTATTGTCCGTCTTCCTGGGGGGGGGGCGAGGCGAGGTGCCCGTCGGCGGGGGGCCGCTCGTCCGCTCGC
>SLDT01000194.1 GCA_007125125.1 Gemmatimonadota bacterium
CACCGCCGCCCCCGCCACCCCCGGCCGCCGTGCGCGGGGGCTCCATCCGGTCCTCCAGGTAGAGGCGGGCGATCTGCTGGGCGATCCCCCCCGGGATCATCTCGCTCGTGTTCGCGAGGATCGCCAGCGCGAAGCGCTCATCGGGGATCGTGTAGAGGGTCGAGCGGTACCCCGCCCAGGACCCACCATGGCTCACCGTGCGCAGCCCGCGCAGGTTCCCGATCTGGAGGCCCCAGGCATAGCTGATCGTGTCGCCATCGTTCAGCACCCCCTGCTCGACCATACGGGCCACCGCCCCGTTCGCCCCGACCACCGGCTCCTCGAGGTTTCGCACCCAGCGCGCCAGGTCCTCGACCGTCGTGAAGAGGGAGCTCGACCCGAGCGCCGTGAGGTTCGAGGTCACCCGCCGGTACCCCTCGCCCCCCGGGCGCGGGCGGTAGGAGTCGGCCCGGCCCGGCACGATCTCGGCGTGGTCGTCATGGAAGTGGGTGCGCGTCATCCCGAGGGGCGCGAAGATCCGCTCCTCGCAGAACTCCCGGAACGACATCCCGCTCACCCTCGCCACGATCTCGGCCAGCAGGTTGTAGCCCGTGTTCGAGTAGGCGTAGGCCTCGCCCGGCGCGAAGTTCAGCTCCTGCTGGTGGAAGGCCATCCGGAGAATCTGCTCGAACGACATGATGTCCTCGTACGACCACCCCGCCATCGAGAGCGTCCCCGGCCAGTCGCGGAAGCCTCCCGTGTGGTGCACCAGGTGACGCACCGTGATCGTTTCCCCGAAGTCGGGCAGCTCGGGGAGGTAGGTGCGGATGTCGTCGTCGGCCGAGAGCGCTCCCTCCTCCTCGAGGAGCGCGATCGCGAAGGCTCCGAACTGCTTCGACACCGAGGCGATGTCGAAGACCGTCTCGGGCCGGATCGGCACCCCGTGCTCGAGGTTCGCCATCCCGTAGCCCTTCGCGTGCACCACCTCCCCTTCGTGCAGGATCAGGACCGCCGCCCCGGGCGAGTCCGGCCGGTGCCAGCGCTCGAAGAGGGCGTCGACCTCGGCCGAGAGGTCGGGTGAGGCGGCCTGGGCGCGCGGGGCGTCGGCGCTCTCTGCGCGAGGGGTCTCGACTGCCTCGGCCGGCGGGTTCCCGACTGCCTGCGACGGCGGGTTCCCTACCTCCTGCGCTTCGGCCGGGGCCGGGGTCAGAAGGGCGCCCGCGGCAAACGAAACCAGCAGCGCCGGGAGGAAGGGCATCCGCGCCGTCCGGCAGCGCGGGGAGGAAGGCAAACGGGGCATGGCAGGGTCACTCCGGGTACGGGGCCCGAGGGTGCGGGCCGATCTGCGAACTCTCTGCGTCAAGCTGCGGGTCGGGGGGGCGTTCGGCAAGGGTGCGCATCCTCAATCAGGATGGGCAGCATCGGGTAGCGAGTCAGACGAATGCCTGCGGACTATGGGATGCCCTCGATTCGGCTTCCCGGGGAAGGGCGATCGATGAGGGGGTGCCCCGGACACTCGCGCTGCTGGGGCCACTGCCTGCCAGGGCATGGCTTCCCTCTGCTTTCCCAGAGGCTCGGTCCTGCGCACCCCCTCACCGATCGCCGTTCACGGGGGTCGGATTCGGCGGACCGCCCGATCGTGCCGGCGGGGTGTGCGCGCCTGCCCGGCCAGCGCCATTCGAAGCCGTCGGACGGGACGCGGCAACTTTGACACACCACCCACTCTGCGTGCATTCCCGACCACCGAGCCAGAGTGTACTCCGTGGCATCCGGGCCGAGGCGGGTTCGGTCAGGGGGCGACGGACCTGATGCGGGTGCCGTGGTTCCGGAAGCGACCTCAAGTCTTCACCGACCACAGGATCTGGGGAGCGTGAAGACTTGTACCCCGCCTTCCGACGCGAATCCTTCACTATCGTTTCCGTCTCGGGCGAGCGTGAAGACTTGTGGTTCGGTTTCCGACCTCAACCCTTCACGAGCACGTTCGTTCTGCAGTCGCTGAAGAGTTGGGGTCGCGTGGGCTGCGCATCGGGCGCTGCCCGAACCAGGCCGGCCGTGCCTCCCGCCTGCTCGCGACGACAGCCTCTTCGTCACGCCCGATCTTTCCCTTGCCCGCTCCGGCAAGCTTCGGCGCGATCATCTGGCTTGGGGGCATCGACGTAACCGGCTCTGGTGCCGAGCCCATCGCAAGTGGCCAGCGGAGGCCGACGACACAACGTCTCGGGGGTGCGCCGGTTACATGGATGCCCCCGAGGAAATTCTCGAGGGGGCCTTGACAACTTTTCGGTCTCCCTTCGGTGTGGCTCCGGGACCTCTTCCAGGGACCGCCCATGCGGCCCCTGGCAGCCCTCGGCACGTCCGAGGCGGGGTCGGCGCGAACCAAATGGGTCGGGAGGGCGAGTTTGAAGGTCCCGGGTGCCCTCACGGAGGCCGAAGAAACCCCGATTATATTGTATGTGTCGGGCGTCGCCCCGACACACGTCCGTGGCCGTCGCCCGGCGAAGCCCGCTGATACGGCGTGCCGACGCACGGCAGCCGAACCGAGACCCATCGACGAGGAGAGAGCCCCATGTACACGCGAATGAACCCGTCCCCTCCCCCTGGATCGGTGAAGGGCTTGGGGAGTGGGTCCACCTTCGGAAGCCTCGTGGTGCGAGAGGCCGCGCCCGAATGGGGCGAGGATGCTCCGGAGAGCGAGCCCGCACCCGAGCACAGCTCCGCGCCCAACGCCGAGCGTGCTCCCCAAGCGCTTTCCGCGGAAACAGAAGGCGATCGTATCCTCGAGCTCCTGGTGCAGGCGGGGCTCCGGCCGGAGGCGGCGCGGGTGTTCCTGACGATCGAGCCGCCGGTGCAGATGGGCGCGGCGTGGGCGGCCGTGCTCCCCGAACAGAAGGAGGCCCCGCTCACCGCGGAGCAGTCCGATGCGGTCGAGGAGCTGACCGAGGCGGTACGGGGGCTCTCGGCCCAGATCGCGGCGGGGGAGTACCGGCTCATGATCCTCGTGGCGGCCTTCGACCGGGCCGGGCTCTGGCGGCGGGAGGGGCACCGCTCGTGCGCGGACTGGCTCTCCTGGCAGACGGGGATGGACGCCGGTGCTGCGGCCCAGCGGGTGAAGACGGCGCACGCGCTCGTGAAGATGCCCGCGGTGGGGCGGGCGATGGCGAACGGGACGCTCTCCTACTCGAAGGTGCGGGCCGTCGGGCGGATGGCCGACCTCCTGCCGACGGAAGAGGCACAGGAGATCTGGGTCGAGACGGCGCAGAAGCTCCCCGCACACGAGCTCGAGCGGAAGGTTTCCTACGCGCGGCAGCTCGTGCAGCGAAGCGAGACCGAGATCGAGGAGCACCGGCTCCGGAGCCGGAAGCTCTCGATCTTCCCGGACGAGGGGGGGATGTACCGGATCCATGGGCGACTGACGGCCGATGTGGCGCAGCTTCTGATGAAGGCGCTCGAGGCGGCGGGCGATGTGCTCTTCCATGCCGACGGGCGGGACTGGTCGGCCAGGGGTGATGGTCGGAGCGTGCACATCGAGACGATCAC
>SLDT01000072.1 GCA_007125125.1 Gemmatimonadota bacterium
CGCCCCCGCTCCCTCGCCAGCCCGAGCGCCGCCTCCGAGATGTCGACCCCCGTCACCTCGAACCCCGCCTCGTCCAGGAGGAAGGCATGCCGCCCCCAGCCGCACCCGAGGTCGAGCACCCTCGCCCCCTGCGGGAGGCCGAGGAGCTCCATGCAGCCGGCCACGGCGACGCGCGCTTCCTCCGGGTCCTGCCGGGCCTCGTAGAGGCGGATCGTCCGGGCATCGAAGTATGTCCGGAACCACTCCCCTCCGCCGGGCGCGCTCACCCCGCTTCCCCGCCGGGGCCCGGGGCCAGGAGGAGCCCCCCGAGGAGGGCGACGACGCCCGTCCAGGTGAGGACCCACTGCGTCGGCCAGAGCACCGGACGCCCGAGGAGCTCGAGCGCTCCGAGCCAGAAGAGGATCCCGATCATGGCCCAGCTCCCGGCCAGGAGGAGCCCCACCCCCACCTGGCGCACCGGAAGGAGCAACAGGGCGAGCCCCGCGGTCACGAAGCCGAGGAGCTGGAGGTGCACGAGCCCCACGACGAAGGAGCGCACCTCGCGCAGGTGGGGGGCCCACCCCGGCACCGCCCCGACCGCATGGAGGATCCCCGAGAGGGCGAGGGCGGCGAGTGTCCCGGCGAGGAGGAGGCGTGCGGACGGGCTGCCGGCCCCGGGTGCCTTCCTCCCGAGCTGCGCTGCCACGACGATGACCCCGCCGCCGAAGAGGAGGGCGCCGGCGAAGGCGATCCAGGGGAGTCCGCCGACCCCGAGCCAGGGTTCGAACCAGGGCCCGAAGAGGGGGAACGCCATGGGGAGGACTCCGATCGCCATCGCGTCGCGGGCCGGGCGCGCGGGCTCGACCCGGAGTCGCTCGGCGAGGAGTCCGACGAGGGCGAAGGTGAGCCAGCCATTGAAGAGGAGGAGGAGGTAGTACCCGACCCAGGCCTCGATCCAGGCCTCGCCCATCCGGGTGCCGAAGGCGAGCATGAGGGGGCCGATCGAGCCGACGACGAACCAGACGAGGGAGAGCTCGATCCAGGGGCGGGCGGGCTCGCCGACCTTGGTGCGGCCGCGCGCGAACCAGGCGCCCACGAGCCCGAAGGAGACGGCGATGTGGAGGGTCGAGAGGGCGATCGAGCGGGGCCCGTACCCCTCCTGCACGAAGGCGACGAAGAGAAGCGCGATGAGCAGGAGGAGGAGCGCCTCGCCCACCCCCCGCGCGATGCCGGGCGAGCGTCCGCGGCTCCCCCGCAGGATGAGGCCGAAGACCCCGATGAAGGCCCAGCCGAGAAGCGCGATGTGGGAGTGGCCGTGGAGGAGGTGGCGGGCGTTCAGGGGAATGGCCGCGTGCCCGGTCCACTGGTAGCGCAGGAGGGTGCCCGAGGCGAGGGTCACCGCGAGGCAGCCCCACGCGGCCCACCGCCAGCGGAGCGGGATCGCCCCCTCCTCCCGGGTCACCCAAACAGCTCCCGCATCAGCTCGTCCCGTGTCATCCCGAGATGCCGACCGACGGCTCGCAGGATCGAGCTCAAGGTCCCGGGGGACCTTCACGCGGTCAGCACCTCGTCTCTTACGAAGTGAAGTCGGATCAGTCGGGGGCGGTCCGGTTCCTCGAAGTGACACCGCACCGCGTCTCTCACTGCCTCCCGGAGGGCCTCGACGTCGTCCGCCTCGGTGAAGATGGACTCGTCGACGGTCCTGGCCGTGTACCCTCCCTCGGCGGCTTCCTCCACCAGGAAGATGACCTCGATGGCGTGGCCCCCGGCCGCCCAATCCTTGCCCCCCTTGTCCGACCGCATCTCATCCCTCCTGATTCCTGTCGCTGGTCAAGTCGTCCCGCCGCCCCCGATCCGTTTGGGTTTATACCCTCTTTCCGGAGAGAGTGTCCTCGGGGCCGGCGCGGCGGTGGAGCTCGACGTGCCAGACGAAGGTGCGCTCGGAGCGCGCGAGCTCGAAGCCGGCCTCGCGCATGAGGCCGCGGATCCGGTCGACGGGGTGCAGGTAGACCCGGAACTCGCTCCCGCGGATGCGGAGCCAGAGGTTCGTGAGGGCGAGGAAGGTGCCGACCCCGAAGCGCTCGCGCGGATAGACGAGCCCGATCGCGTTGCGGGCGCGGTCCGCGGCGGCCCCGAGGAGCCGCGGGGGATCCGGGTAGCAGCAGACGACCCGGTCGAGGGTCACGAAGTCGACCTCGGGGAGCTCCGGGGCGAGGTCGGCGAAGTCCCCGTAGTGGAAGGAGGCCCGGGCGCCCTGCCCCCGCCGCTCGGCCTCCGCGCGAGCGGCCTCGAGGTAGGCCTCCGAGGCGTCGACCTGGATCGCCCGGTCGAGCCCCTCGGCGAGGAGCTCGTGCTGGATCGCCCCGACCCCTCCCCCGACATCGAGGAGGGAGCGCCCCTCGACGCCAAGCTCCCGCAGCCCCCCGAGGAGGAGGGCCGTGGTCCGCAGGGGACCCTTCTTCCGGTAGCGGCGGAGGTCCCGGCGGGCCGTTCCCTTCCCGAAGAAGGTGCCCGCATCGTCGCAGTGTCCGCAGCAGCTCATGAGGTGGCCGGGCGCGCGAGGATCGGGGCGGTGGTGCGGACGACCTCGACCCCCGGGAGATCGAGGACCCAGCCGACTCCGAAGGTGCCGGCGGGGGTGAGGGCGCCCACGGGTTCTTCCTCGAGGGCGAGGAGCGCCTCGAGCGCCCGCACTCCGGCGAGTGCGGTGAAGGAGTACCCCTCGGGGAGCTCGAGGACCGCTTCCTCGGCCCGGCCCGTGCCGTCCTCGACGCGCCCCCAGGCTCGGGAGCGTCCCGTCCGTCGCGCCTCCCGGTCGGGGCCCGCAGGACCCGCCGCCACCCTGCGGCGCGCGGCCCGGCGAAGGGGAGCCAGGGAGAGGAGCCCGCGCAGGAGGGGAAGCGCGACCGGAAGGAGCCGGACCTGCCAGGCGGGGGTCGCCATGTAGCAGGTGATGTCGTCGATCCCGGTCGTGCGCCAGGCAGTGGCGAGGTCGCCCCAGGTGTAGGGAGCCACGGACCGCTCCCCGCCGAGCCGTCCGGCCATGGGTCCCTCTCCGGGCACCGGTCCGAAGTCGACGCGCCGTCGGAACTCGCGGCGCCCGGGGTTCCGTCGCACGAGCCGCCCCCCTCGGCGCACGAAGAGCCCGCCGGGGATCCCCTCGAGGACCGTCTGAAGGGTGCCCGCACTCGGGGGGCCGGGCGACTGAAGCGCGAGCTCGAGCCGTGTCGCCTCCGGCATCGCCCCGGCGAGGAGCGCGGCGATCCCGTCGGTCGGGATCACGTCCATCCCGACCCCGGGCATGAGCCGCACCCCGGCCTCGCGCGCCCGCTCACTGCGCTCGAAGGCGGCCTCGAAGACGGGGACCTCCCCGGTGATGTCGAGGTAGTCGGCGCCGGCGCGGAGGCACCCCTCCATCATCGGGATCCCGGTCCGGACGAAGGGCCCCGCGGCGTGGAGCACCGCACGCACCCCCTCGAGCCCGCGCGCGATCTCGTCCGGATCGTCCAGGGCGAAGGCCCGGATCTCGAGCGGGGAGCCGGGGAGCTCGTCCCGGAACGCCTCGAGGCGCGCCCGGTCACGCCCGGCGAGGATCGGCCGATGTCCCCGGCGGAGCGCTTCGTCGGCGAGGAGACGGCCCGTGTAGCCATACGCCCCGTAGAGGAGCCATTCGTGCGGGGGCCGGTTCAAGGAGGTGGACATCGGACTCAAGGCCCTGTGAGGATCGCGCCCCAGGACCAGGCGAAGACGACGAGCTCGTCGGCGGGGTCGTCGCGCAGCCCGAGGAGGAGCTGGTCGTCGGGCGAGGTCGCGAAGAACCCCACCGGAGCTTCCACGGCACTCGTCCGGAGATGGCGTCCCTCCTCGCTCCAGAACTCGAGCCGGCGGAGGTCGGAGCCGATGTGGGCCAGCACCCGGAAGAGCCCCCCGTCGATCCGGAGCAGGGGCATGACCGTCCACTGGCCCACGGGCGCGGATGCCTCCCGAAAGGCGGCCGGCACGGAGAGTTCGGGCTCGGTCAGGTGGAGTCCGCCCGACGTGAGCTCGATCCGCTGGAGGGGGCGGGCGGGGTCGGCGCACCCCGCGAAGAGGACCCCGTTCTGCGGCGACACGATCCCGGGGGTCGATCCCGCGCAGTCGACGGGGACCTCGGGCCCGGGGACGCATCCGTCGGCCCCCTCGACGACGAGGGTGAGCCGGTGGAGGGAGGTCCCGCCGACCAGCTCGAGGACGACGAACCCCTCGGGCGCCGGGACGACCGCGAGCGCCTCCCCGAGCTCCGGACACCCGAGTGCACGGGTGCCCTCCCGGTCGGTCCCGACAGCCGGAACGAGCCCCCCGCGCGCAGGCGACCAGGCCCAGGGCCCCTCCGCTCCGGTCTCCGAGGCAAGCCGGACGACCGGGGGGCGCAGCTCGGGACGGGCCACCCCCTCGTCCTCACCGGGGATGAAGTGGAACACCTCGTCGTCGGCGGTCCAGACCACCGCGCCCCCCCCGGCCTCGACCACCCCCCCGCGGATGAGCTCCGGGTTCTCGACCGGCCACGCCGCCACCTCGTCCAGGTGGAAGGCACGGTGGGCAAGCTCCGTCGTCCGGGGTTCCGCGGGGGGCTCGAGGCACCCGGTGAGAAGCGCCGGCAGAAGGAGGAATAGGGTTCGCGCGGGTCGCATCCCATGAGTCTACCGGAGTGGCCGCATGCGCGCCACGGTCCGGCAGTCCCTGCGGGCGGCCCGGCCCGGGGCGGGGAGCCTCCCGCCCCCCCTTCGCCGCCACGTCCCGAGAGCATTGTTCACTGGGATTGGTACAAGGTGCAGGCCGGCACCTTGTTCACTCCCATTGGTACAAGCCGGCGCCGGACAGCTTGTTCATTCCGATTGGTACAAGCTCGAACCCCGCGCAGCTTGTTCACTCGGACTGGTACAAGCTCCCGAACGAGCTGGGCCGCGCTCGGACCCCTTCGCTCGGCGCATCACTGCCGAATCGACGCGCGACCCATCCGCCCCTGGTGCTCCCGGGGGGGGTGTCGCCCCCGGACCGGTTCTTGACAGCACACCCGGCCCCGGACCATGATGGCGTTTCGACCCTCTTCCGCGAAGGCACTTGACAACAAGTATTCGCGTGTTAGCTTGATTACGTTGAAACGCAACCCCATCCCCTCACAAGGCACACGATGGTCGAATCACTCACCGGACCCTGGCCCTGGTACGTCGTCGGGCCCCTGATCGGGCTCATCGTCCCCTTCCTCCTCCTTCTGGGCGGAAGGGCCTTCGGCATCTCCTCGAACTTCCGCCATCTCTGCGCGGCGGCGCCGGCCCCCGAACGGTGGAAGCCGGAGTTCCTCCGCTACGACTGGAAGAAGACGGGCCTCTGGAACATCTTCTTCGTCTTTGGAATCTTCCTTGGCGGACTCCTCTCCCTCGTCCTGATCGGGATCCCGGACGCCGGGGCCTCGATCTCGGAGGCGACGAGGGCCGACCTGCTGGCCCTCGGCCTCACGGACATCTCGGGGATTGTGCCGGCCGAAATCTTCTCCTGGTCGGCGCTCCTCTCCCCCGTAGGGCTCGCCCTGATCGTGGGTGGCGGCTTCCTGGTGGGCTTCGGCGCCCGTTACGCCGGTGGGTGCACGAGCGGGCACGCGATCTCGGGGATCTCGGCCTTCCAGCTCCCCTCGCTCGTGGCAGTCGTCGGCTTCTTCGCGGGCGGGCTGATCGCGACCTTCGTGCTCCTTCCAATCCTTTTCGGGTGAGGCGACGATGAACACGAACGCGACCGAAACGACCGAAGCGCCGGACTGCCTCGACCGCACGGAGGAGCCGCGCGGGGACTCGCCCCTGCTCCTCCTCGGCTACACGCTCCTCGGGGCATACCTGGGAGTCCTCTTCATGCAGGGCGAGGTGCTCTCCTGGTTCCGGATCCAGGAGATGTTCCGCTTCCAGAGCTTCCACATGTACGGAATCATCGGCAGCGCCGTCGCAGTGGGAATGTTCTCACTCGCGCTGATCCGACGCCTCGACCTGCGCACGGTCCGGGGCGAGCCGATCCGGGTTCCCCCGAAGCTCTGGGGCGACTCCCGGATCCCCGGTGCACGCTACTGGATCGGGGGCACGATCTTCGGCCTCGGGTGGGGACTCCTCGGAGCCTGCCCCGGCCCGATCTTCGCGCTCCTCGGAGGAGGTGTGACGGTGATGGTCGTGCCCCTCGTTGCAGCACTCGCAGGAACCTGGACCTACTCGGCAATCCGGCACCGGCTCCCCCACTGAGGGAGGGGCCCCCGACCGAGGGAGGGGGGCAGGGTGCCTTCCTCCCGACATGAACACGAACACAGGAGAATCCAATGCTCTTCCGACAGTTCTTCGAGCCCAAGCTGGCCCAGTACGCCTACATGGCCGGTTGCCAGCAGACGGGCGAGGCGGTGATCATCGACCCGCTGCGCGACATCGACCAGTACATCGCGGCCGCGGAGGCCGAGGGACTCAAGATCACGGCGGTGGCCGAGACCCACATCCATGCGGACTTTCTCTCGGGCGCACGGGAGTTCGCGGAGCGCCTGGGCGTGCGAGTCTACCTCTCCGACGAGGGGGGCGAGGACTGGGCAAGCAACTGGGCACGCGGGGGTGACTACGATGTGGTCTTCATGAAGGACGGGGACTCCTTCCGCATCGGCGGCATCGAGATTCAGGCGGTGCACACGCCCGGCCACACGCCCGAGCACATCAGCTACCTGGTGATCGACCGGGGGAGCGGGGCCTCGACCCCGATCGGGGTGGCGACAGGCGACTTCGTCTTCGTGGGTGACCTGGGACGGCCCGACCTCCTCGAGCAGGCCGCGGGAATGCACGGGGTGCAGGAGCCCTCGGCGCGTCAGCTCTTCGGATCGCTTCCGCGGTTCCTGGAGCTCCCGGAGTACGTCCAGGTCTGGCCGGCGCACGGTGCGGGGTCGACCTGCGGGAAGTCGCTCGGCGCGGTGCCGCAGACGACGGTGGGCTACGAGAAGCTCTACAACGCCTCGCTGCGGGCCGCCGAGGACGGGGAGGACCCCTTCGTCGATGCCATTCTGGCGGGTCAGCCGGAGCCTCAGACCTACTTCGCCCGAATGAAGCGGGACAACAACCACGGAGTGCCGGTTCTCGGTGATCTACCCACCCCGCCCCGGTTGAGCCTCGCGGAGCTGGGACGGATCGTGGACGAGGGAGAGCGGGTGATCCTGGACACGCGTCTCGACCGTTCGGCCTTCATGGCGCGGCACCTTCCGGGGGCGCTCCACGCACCGCTGAACAAGTCGTTCAGCATGGCGGTGGGTTCGATCCTGGACGACGAGACGGTGCCCCTCGTTCTCGTGGTCGAGGAGAGCGGGGTCGAAGAGGCGGTGCGAGACCTCGTCCGCATCGGGTACGATCGGGTCACGGGCTTCGTGACTCCGGACACCCTGACGCGCTGGTTCGATCGGGGTGGGGCCTCGAGCCGGATCGAGCAGGTGGACTTCGCCGAGGTCGAGCGGAGGCGGAGCGACCCGGATGTGGCGGTGATCGACGTGCGCTTCGCGGCGGAGTTCGCTTCGGGGCATGTCCCCGGGGCGATCAGCGCCTCGTACACGCGCCTCCCCTCCCTGGCGAAGGAGCGAATCCCGGAGGGCCGGACCCTGCTCGTGCACTGCGCGGCAGGCGGGCGCTCGGCCGTCGCCGCCTCGTGGCTGGCCCGCGAGGGGTTCGACGTGCGCTTCGTGGACGAGGCGCTCGCGCGGTTCCAGGAAGCCGGCGGTGAGCTCGAGCGCTCGGAGGCTGCCGAGCCCGCCGGGGCCCTCTGACCTCTCGGCGAGGGAAACGGGGCTCACAATGAAGGTGGAACAATCCGAGGCCGGGCGCATGAGAGGAAGGCTTCCTCTCATGCGCCAGCTCGGCGGGCAGGACGGGGGGTATGCCGGGGAGGCCCTGCGATCGGACCTGCAGGCCGGATTGACGGTCGGCGTGATGCTCATCCCGCAGGGGATGGCCTACGCGCTGATCGCGGGAATGCCTCCGATCTACGGGCTCTACTCGGCGCTCGTGCCCCTGGTGGTGTATGCGCTCCTGGGCTCCTCGCGCCAGCTCGCGGTGGGGCCGGTGGCGATTGTCTCGCTTCTCGTGGCGGCAGGGGTCGCACCCCTGGCCGAAGGAGACCCCGAACGCTGGATCGGGCTGGCTCTCCTCCTCGCGCTCATGGTGGGGGTGCTCCAGCTCGCGATGGGGCTCCTCCGCTTCGGTTTCCTGACGAACTTCCTGTCGCACCCGGTGCTCGCGGGGTTCACGAGCGCAGCGGCGATCGTGATCGGCGCCAGCCAGCTCCGGCACCTCGTCGGGGTCGACCTGCCTTCGGGCGAGGGCTTTCCGGCCCTCGTCCTGGCCCTCGTGCGGGAGCTCGGCGCGGTGCACCTGCCGACGCTCGCGCTCGGGATCGGTGGAATCCTTCTCCTGGTGGGTGCACGGCGCTGGGTGCCGCGCGTGCCGGGAGCGCTCGTCCTCGTCGTTGTTGCCACGCTGGTAGCGGTGGTCGCGGGACTCGAGGAGGCAGGGGTGCGCCTGGTCGGCGAGGTGCCGGCAGGGCTTCCGATGCCTGTCGTTCCCCCGCTCGATGGGGGGGCGGCGCTGCGCCTCCTGCCCGTGGCGCTCACGATCGCCCTGATCGGATTCATGGAGTCGGTGGCAGTGGCGAAGGTCTATGCGGGACGCCATGGGTACCGCCTGGATGCGAACCAGGAACTCGTGGCGCTGGGGGCGGCGAACCTCGTGGGCGCCTTCTTCCGCTCCTTTCCTGTGACAGGAGGGTTCTCGCGCACGGCCGTGAACGAGGGAGCGGGTGCGCGGACGCAGGTGGCCAGCCTCGTCAGCGCGGCGATCGTGGGGTTGACGCTCCTCTTCCTGACGGGGCTCTTCGCGGGGCTCCCGAATGCAGCTCTGGCAGCGATCGTGATGGTCGCGGTGGCGGGACTCATCGACTGGCGGGAGGCACGCCACCTCTGGCAGACGGACCGGCACGACTTCGCGATGATGGGAGTGACCTTCGGAGTCACGCTCCTCGTGGGGATCGAGGCGGGGATCCTTGCAGGGGTGCTCGCGTCTCTCACGAGCCTCGTCTTCAGGACCTCGCGGCCGCACTCGGCGGTGCTGGGGCGGTTGCCCGGGAGCCGGACCTGGAGGAACCTGAACCGACACCCGTCGGCTCGCGAGGAGCCCGGGGTGGCCGTGCTTCGCATCGATGCGACGCTCTGCTTCGCGAATGCGGAGTTCCTGACCGAGCGGATCGATGAGGTGCTCGCACGGCCCGCCGGAGACGCGCCGGTGCGCGCACTGGTCCTGGACTTTCATGCGGTGAACGGGGTGGACTCGACGGCGATGCATGTGCTGGCCGGGGTCCAGGGTCGAATTCGTGAGGCGGGGCACGAGCTACACTTCGCGGGTGTCAAGGGACCGGTCATGGACCGGCTCGAGTGGGCAGGGCTCGTGGGGCTCGTGGGGCGGGAGCGGTTCCACCTGGAGGTGGACCAGGCAGTGGAAGCGGTGCTCGGGCAAGGGAGCGGGGGCTCAGAGGAAGGGGAGTCAACGGTGCTTGCGGGAAGCATGTCGGAGCCGCGCGGCGAACGGGTCTAGGACTGCTTGCGCATGGCCGAGATCGTAGCGAGGTTCCGGCCGTCAGCTCATCCCGGACTTCACTCCGGACCCGTTCTTCCTCAACGTACCGTCCATGCCTGATCCCTCGACGCCCGAAGAAGGCGACACCCCTGCGCAGCCCCGGCGCCGCCCCCTTCGTCCCTGGTTCTCGTCGGGCCCCTGCGCAAAGCGGCCGGGCTGGTCTCCCGGGGCCCTGAGCGATGCCCTCCTCGGTCGCTCCCATCGCTCCGGTCCCGGAAAGGCGCGCCTCGGGGAGGTGATCGAGCGGACCCGAACGCTCCTGGGTATCCCTTCGGACCACCTCATCGGGATCGTGCCGGCCTCCGACACCGGAGCGGTCGAGATGGCGCTCTGGAGCCTCCTCGGGGCGCGGCCAGTCGACGTCCTGGCCTGGGAAAGCTTCGGAGAGGAGTGGGTCACGGACATCAGACGACAGCTCCGACTCGACGACGTGCGTGTCATGCGTGCCGACTATGGCGAGATCGTTGACCTCGATGCGGTCGATCCGAGCCATGACGTGGTGTTTGCATGGAACGGCACGACCTCCGGCGTCCGGGTACCGCACGGAGACTGGCTCGCCCCGGATCGCGAGGGCCTCGCGATCTGCGATGCCACCTCGGCTGTCTTTGCCCAGCGCCTTCCCTGGGAACGGCTCGACGTCGTGACCTGGTCATGGCAGAAGGCCCTCGGGGGCGAGGCCCAGCACGGGATGCTCGTGCTCTCACCGCGCGCGGTCGACCGGCTGGAAAGCTGGACACCCCCCTGGCCCCTCCCCAAGCTCTTCCGCCTCACGAAGGGGGGCAAGGTGAACCGGGGGATTTTCGAGGGCTCGACGATCAACACTCCCTCCATGCTCTGCGTGGAGGACTGCCTTGACGCCCTGCGGTGGGGCGCGGCGATCGGTGGTCTGGACGGGATGGTCGCGCGTGCGGATGCGAACCTGGCAGCCGTTGCCCGCTGGATCGAGACGAGTGCATGGGCCGACTTCCTGGCCCGGGATCCGGCGACGCGCTCGAACACCTCGGTCTGTCTGGCGATCAAGGACCCCTGGTTCACGGGGCTCGACGCGAGCGAGCAGGGGCGTGTCGCGAAGGCGGTGTCGAAGCGCCTCGAGGCCGAAGGGGTCGCCTTCGACATCGCCGGATACCGCGATGCGCCACCCGGCCTCCGGATCTGGTGCGGCGCAACCGTCGAACTCGACGACATCGAGGCCCTCCTGCCCTGGCTGGACTGGGGCTGGGCCGTCACGAAGCAGGAGAACTCTGCATGACCCGTGTCCTGATTGCCGACAAGATGAGCCCCCGCGCCGCGGAGGTCTTCGCAGAGCACGGGGTCGAGGCCGTCGTGAATACCGGCCTCCAACCCGAGGAGCTCGCCGGGATCATCGGGGAGTTCGACGGGGTTGCCGTCCGGTCCGCGACCCGGCTCACGGCCGACCTCCTCGAGCAGGGCGAGAAGCTCAGGGTGGTCGGACGCGCCGGAATTGGCGTCGACAACATCGACGTGCGCGCCGCGACGAACCTCGGCATCGTCGTGATGAATACTCCGTTCGGGAACTCGATCACGACCGCCGAACACGCGATTGCGCTCCTATTCTCCGTCGCCCGGCACATCCCGGCGGCCAACGCCTCGACTCACGCGGGCCTGTGGGAGAAGTCCCGCTTCATGGGCGTGGAGCTGGCCGGAAAGACACTGGGCCTCATCGGCTGCGGGAACATTGGCTCGATCGTGGCCGACCGGGCCCGGGGGCTCCGGATGAGGGTTCTGGCCTTCGACCCCTTCCTCTCGTCCGAGCGGGCCGAGGAGATCGGGGTCACGCGCGTCGATCTCGACGAGCTTTTCGCACGAGCCGACTTCATCAGCCTGCACACCCCGCTGACGGAGAGCACGAGAAACATCATCGATGCGGCGGCGATCGCGCGGATGAAGGACGGGGTCCGGATCGTGAACTGCGCTCGGGGTGGCCTTCTGGATGAGGCAGCTCTGCGCGAGGCGCTCGACAGCGGGAAGGTCGCCGGCGCCGGGGTCGACGTGTTCGTCGAGGAGCCCGCCCGGGACAACGTGCTCTTCGGACACCCGAACCTCGTGGCCACTCCGCACCTCGGCGCCTCCACGGCCGAGGCCCAGGTCAAGGTGGCTGTGCAGATCGCGGAGCAGATGTCCGAGTTCCTCCTGAACGGCGGCGTCTCGAATGCTCTGAACATGCCTTCGATGACGGCCGAGGAGGCGCCCCGACTCCGGCCCTACATGGAGCTCGCGAAGCAGGTGGGGAGCTTCGCCGGGCAACTCACTCGTTCCGGCATCTCGGAGGTCCGGATCGAGTACGAGGGACATGTGGGCAAGCTGAATGTCCGCCCTCTCACCGCCGTGGTGCTCGAGGGTCTTCTGCAGCCCGTCCTCGAGTCGGTGAACATGGTCAACGCGCCGATCATCGCTCGTGAGCGGGACATCAGCGTGAGCGAGGTCGTCCACAAGCGCGAAGGGGACTACCACACCCTGATCCGCCTCACCGTGACGACGGAGTCCGGCAGCCGAACGATCGCCGGCACCCTCTTCGCGAACCGGGCTCCCCGCATCGTGGAGGTCCACGGGATCGCCCTGGAGGCCGAGCTCTCGCCCAACATGCTCTACGTCGTGAACAACGACCAGCCGGGCTTCATCGGAGCCCTGGGCTCGACGCTGGGCAAGCATGACCTGAACATCGCGACCTTCCACCTCGGGCGCGCCCGGCCGGGTGGCGAGGCGGTCGCCCTGATCGCGGTCGACGAGTCGATCAGCGACGCCGCCGTGGACGACCTCTGCGCCCTCGAAAACGTGAACCGGGCGACACGGCTCAGCTTCTGACGGCCGGAGACTGCTCGAGCCATTCCGTCATCGCACGCTCGCCTTCGGCGATGAAGTCCGCGACATGCTCGAAGTCGAAGGTCCCGTAGCCCTCGATCTCCGGACGGATGTAGTGGAGTGGGGGCCCCTCCCAGTTCAGGATGCTTGCGCGCCGCAGGCGCCCGGACATGATCGAGAAGACCCGCGCGTGCACGGCAAGCATTCCCCCTGCGAGAACCTCGCCGGGACGGGACCGCTCGCCTGCGCCGGGATCGATCGCGATCACGGAGGTCGCCCCGAGCTCGACCGCCCGATGCACCGGAAGGGCAAACTCGATCCCGCCATCGGCATAGACCCCTCCCGGCAACCGGACGGGCGGATAGAAGACGGGGAGCGCGGCCGAGGCGTAGACCGCATCGAGGAGGGGGACATCCGTGCGGGCCCCGATCCCGAACCACTCCGTGCGCCCCGACCCCAGCTCCACTGCGTTCGCCTGGAAGCGAAGGTCGAGCGCCTCCCATCCGTCGGGGGGGAGGATGCCCGCAAGGTACCGGCGAAGGGTGTCGCCCCGAAACAGCGCCTCGGCCCGGAACCCGGAGACCCAGGCCGCACGTCGCTGCACCCTGGCCACATCCGTGCGCTCGAGGGCGCTGGCCCGTTCAACCAGCTGATCGAGGTCCATCCCAGCCGCAACACAGGCTCCGACAAGAGCTCCGATGCTCGTCCCGATGATCCCGGCTGGTTCGAAGCCCTCGTCGCGCAGAACGCGCAGGGCACCGAGGTGGGTCAGCCCCTTCACCCCGCCCCCCCCGAGGACCAGCCAGGGTCGTGCCCCAAGAACGCGGCCCCGGAGTTCGATCCCGGCAGGATCGGTCCCCCCTTCATCACGGCGTTGCCAGAAGCGCAGCATCATCCCTCCCTGGAGTCCTCGATTCGATGGGGCCAGCGCTCGTCCCCGGGGCCCCCGACAGCCCCTCGCAAGGTAGCCCACCGGCGGCCTTGACGCCTGCCCGGTCCCTTCCTACAATTTGAGAACAAGAATTATTCTTGATAAGCCCGGGCCGGCAAGTGCGCGGCCCTTTCCTTTCAACTCACGCGAACGAAGGCGGCCCGACGGATGAGCGACACTCCGATTCTCACGATCCGGAATCTCCATGGCAAGGTAGCGGACGAAGACATCGAGATCCTTCACGGTGTCGATCTCGAGATCGGCCGCGGAGAGATCCATGCCATCATGGGGCCGAACGGCTCCGGAAAGAGCACCCTGGCCAAGACCCTCTCGGGCCACCCTGGCTACGAGGCCACGGACGGGGAGGTCATCTTCGAAGGGGAGGACCTCCTCGAGCAGGAGCCGGACGAGCGCTCCCAGAGTGGCCTCTTTCTCGCCTTCCAGTACCCGGTCGAGATCCCCGGGGTCTCCATCGCGAACTTCCTGCGCACGGCGCTCCAGGCACGGCTCGATGAGGACGAGGAGCTCGATCTCTTCGATTTCCAGGACCAGCTCCTCAGCCGTATGGAGCTGCTCGACATGGACCCGACCTTCGCGGAACGTGCGGTGAACGACGGGTTTTCGGGCGGAGAGAAGAAGCGCAACGAGATTCTTCAGATGGCCATGCTTCAGCCGAAGCTCGCCCTCATGGACGAGACGGACTCGGGGCTGGACATCGACGCGCTCCAGGTCGTTGCCCATGGGGTCAATGCGCTCGCGAAGGAGAATCCGGAGATGAGCTTCCTCATCATCACACACTACCAGCGCCTCCTCAACTATATCCGTCCGGACCACGTGCACGTCATGGTCGGTGGCCGGATCGTTCGCTCCGGAGGCCCCGAGGTCGCCGAGGAGCTCGAGGCGTCCGGATACGAGAGCTTCAAGCCCGCTGCCGCGGGCTGAGAGTGCACCGGCAGAGGGGAAGCCGGCCGGCGGCCAACCCTCCCCTCTGCCGCCACTGACCTTACGAGTAACTGAAACTGTCAGCCCCCGAGTTCACGAAGGAGCCGAGATGCCACAGAACGAGATGATCCAGGACCTGGGCCTGGACGAGTACAAGTACCACTTCATCACCGAGGACGAGCCGGTCTTCCGCAGTGGTCGGGGACTGAACGAAAAGGTCGTCCGCGAGATCTCGGCACAGAAGGAGGAGCCCGAGTGGATGCTCGAGTTCCGGCTCAAGGCTCTGGAGATCTACAACGCGAAGCCCATGCCGACCTGGGGCGGTGACCTCTCGAACCTCGAGAAGGTCCTCGACGAGATCTACTACTACGTGCGCCCTCAGGACAAGATGGAGCACTCCTGGGACGACGTGCCGGCGAACATCAAGGAGACCTTCGAGCGGCTCGGAATTCCCGAGGCCGAGCAGAAGATCCTTGCCGGCGTCGGCGCGCAGTACGAGTCCGAGATGGTCTACCACTCCCTGAAGAAGGAGTGGGAAGACAAGGGCGTCATCTTCGACTCGATCGAGGACGGTCTGAAGAACCACCCCGAACTGTTCAGGGAATACTTCGGCACCGTCATTCCCTCGGCCGACAACAAGTTCAGTGCGATGAACTCGGCCGTGTGGTCGGGCGGTTCGTTCGTCTACATCCCGAAGGGGGTCGAGCTGGACACCCCGCTCCAGGCCTACTTCCGGGTCAACCAGGAGCAGATGGGGCAGTTCGAGCGCACCCTCATCATTGCCGACGAGGGGTCGCGCGCCCACTACATCGAGGGGTGCACCGCGCCGGTCTACTCGACCGAGTCCTTCCACTCCGGGGTCATCGAGATCGTCGTGAAGCCGGGCGCCCACTTCCGCTACACGACGATCCAGAACTGGTCGAACAACATGTACAACCTCGTCACGCAGCGGGCGCTCGTGCACGAGGGAGCGACGATGGAGTGGCTCGACGGGAACCTCGGCTCGAAGCTGACGATGAAGTACCCCTCCTGCTACCTGGTGGGAGAAGGCGCCCACGGCTCCATCCTCTCGATCGCCTACTCCGGCGACGGGCAGCACCAGGACACCGGGGGCAAGGTCATCCATGCCGCGCCGAACACCTCCTCGCAGATCGTCTCGAAGTCGATCTCGAAGGGAACCGGCCGCTCGACCTACCGCGGTCTCTGCCAGGTCTACGAGGGATCGGTGAACTCGAAGTCGAATGTGGAATGCGACGCGCTCCTCATCAACGACACCTCGCGCACCGACACCTACCCCTACATCGAGATCGAAGAGAAGAAGTCCACGATCGGACACGAGGCCACGGTCTCGAAGGTCGGAGACGAACAGCTCTTCTACCTCATGAGCCGCGGGATGTCCGAGGAAGAGGCCATGGCCCTCATCGTGCGGGGCTTCATCGAGCCGATCGCCAAGCTCCTTCCGCTGGAGTATGCGGTCGAGCTGAACCGCCTCATCGAGCTCGAGATGGAGGGCTCGGTCGGCTGACCGCCCCTTCTTCGGCCGGGAGGAAGACGGTCCGCGATGGCCGCCTTCTTCCCGGCCCTCTTCTCCCTCATCGCACAACCACGCGAACGCGACGGACGCAAGAAAGGAACGAGATGGCTGAATCCACGAAGATCCAGGAGCCGATCGGCGGAATCATGGAAGGGGTGACCGAGGCGCTGAACGCCGACGCGGTCGAGGCCCTCGCCGGGGGCGAGCCGGTCTGGCTCGCCGAGAGGCGGCGCGAAGCATGGAGCGCGTACGAGCGGACCCCCCTCCCGACGACGCGCCTCGAGGAGTGGCGCTACACCGACCTTCGGCGCAAGCTGAAGCTCGACAGCCTGCGTCGGGGCGAGTGGGCCGAGCGCACCTTTGACCGCTCGGGGGCCCCCGAGCGCCTCGTTCAGGCGATGGATGCCGACCGGGCGGCAAGCGGGCACCTCGTCGAGTTCGACGGGGCCGTGGCACATGTCGACCTCCTCGAGGAGCTGGCCGCGAAGGGAGTGACCCTCACCCCCTTGCGGAAGGCCATCTCCGAGCAGGGTGAGCTCCTCGAGTCACTTCTCGCCACGGAGGCTCTCCCGGCGAGTGCCGGGAAGTTCCAGGCGCTGAACGCCGCGCTGTGGACTGACGGGGTCCTGCTCCATGTCCCGCGCGGGGTCCGGCTCGAGCTTCCGGTCCGGGTGACCCGCTGGTTCTCCGCGGAGTCGGCCGGGGCAGCCCACTTC
The DNA here is from genome assembly GCA_007125125.1 of Gemmatimonadota bacterium. Classification (GTDB taxonomy): domain Bacteria; phylum Gemmatimonadota; class Gemmatimonadetes; order Longimicrobiales; family Gaopeijiaceae; genus SLDT01. Next base: position 16,588 of record SLDT01000072.1, read on the forward strand.
TCCCGCACCCTGATCATCGCCGAGGAGGGCAGCCAGGTGTCGTACGTGGACGAGGTGCTCTCGGACGACCTCCCTGCGCAGACCCTCATCTCCTCGGCCGTCGAAGTCTTCGCGCGCCCCTCCGCGCAGGTGCAGTACGTGTCTCTCCAGCGGCTCGGCCGGGGTGCCTTCCACCTGTCGCAGCAGCGGACGCTGGCGGAACGGGATTCGACGCTCGACACCCTGAACGTCTCGCTCGGGGCCTCCACGGCTCGCCTCGACCTGAACGCACGCCTCCTCGGCCCGGGCGCGAACTCCGACATGCTCGGACTCTACTTCGGAGACGAGGACCAGCACTTCGACCACAACACTTCCCAGGACCATGTGGCACCGCACGCGAACAGCGACCTGCTCTACAAGGGGGCGCTCGATGGCGACGCCCGCGCTGTCTTCCGCGGAATCATCAAGGTGCATCCGGGGGCGCAGCAGACCGATGCCTACCAGACGAACCGGAACCTCCTCCTCTCGGAAGAGGCACGGGCCGACTCCCTCCCGAATCTCGAGATCGAGGCCGATGACGTGCGCTGCTCCCACGGCGCGACGGTGGGCCAGCTCGATCAGGACTCCCTCTTCTACCTCATGAGCCGCGGCATGCCGAGGTCGGTTGCGGAGCGGCTCGTCGTGATGGGCTTCCTGGGCGAGGTTCTGTCCCGGCTTCCGCTCGGCGGTGTCGTCGAGAAGATCTCGGGGATCGTCGAGGAGAAGCTGCATGGCTGACTGGGTGCGCGTGGCCTCCCTCGGGGAGTGTGAGGGGGAGGGGTGCGTACATGCGACAACGGCGAACGGTGTCGAGGTGGTCCTCGTTCAAAGCGAAGGAGAGATCTTTGCTCTCGAAGACCGTTGCAGCCACCAGGACTTTCCCCTGTCGGACGGCGAAGTCGAGAACGGCACGATCGAGTGCGTGTTCCACGGGGCGCGCTTCGACGTGCGCACCGGCAAGGCCGTGCAGCTCCCCGCGATCCGGCCGGTGAAGAGCTACCCGGTCGAGGTTCGGGACGACGAGATCTACGTGGACGTGAGCTGATCCGATGAACCCCGAATCCACCCTGGTGCCCGCCGGGCCGAGCGCGACCGCGCAGGCACCGCTTGACCCGGGGGCGCTGCGCCACGACTTCCCCGTGCTCGACCAGGAGGTGCATGGCCGCTCCCTCGTCTACCTCGACAATGCTGCGACCTCCCAGAAGCCCCGGCAGGTGATCGAGGCAATCGAGCGCTACTACCGGCACGACAACGCGAACGTGCACCGGGGTCTGCACGAGCTCTCGCGGCGAGCGACGGATGGCTACGAGGGGGCTCGGGCACGTGTGGCCGGCTGGATCGGGGCGGCCGGGCCTTCCGAAGTCGTATGGACACGTGGGGCGACCGAGGCGATCAATCTCGTGGCCACGGCCTGGGGTGACGCGAACCTCCGGGAGGGCGACGAGATCCTCCTCACGGAGATGGAGCACCACTCGAATCTCGTCCCTTGGCAGCTCCTCGCCGCGCGGACGGGGGCCCGGCTCCGTTACCTGGAGCTCGATGACGAGGGGCGGCTGCGGCTGGAGGGCCTTCCTCCCATTCTCGAGGGGGGACGGGTGCGGATCGCGGCGATCTCGCACATCTCGAATGCGCTTGGGACCATCAACCCGGTGGCCGAGATCGCGCGGCTGGTGCACGATGCAGGCGGGCTCGTGCTCGTGGACGGGGCGCAGGGAGCCGCGCATGGCGGCGTTGATGTGCGGGCGCTCGACGCGGACTTCTACGTGTTCTCGGGGCACAAGATGTGTGCACCTACCGGGATCGGGGTGCTCTGGGGGCGGGAGGCTCTGCTCGACAGCATGCCGCCCTGGCAGGGGGGCGGGGAGATGATCTCGCTGGTCGAGCGAGACCACTCGACCTGGGCCGATCTGCCACACAAGTTCGAGGCGGGCACACCGAACATCGCCGGGGCGATCGCGCTGCACGCCGCGATCGACTACCTGGAGTCGGTGGGACCCGAGCGGATCCTGGCGCACGAACAGGCCCTCGTGGCGCAGACGCTCGAGGCACTCCGGGCGATCCCCGGGGTTCGTCTCTTCGGGCCGCCTCGGGCCGAGGATCGGGCAGGGGGCGTGTCGTTCACGATGGAGAGCGCGCACCCGCACGACATTTCGACGATCCTCGACGCAGAGGGGGTCGCGGTCCGAGCCGGGCACCACTGTGCCCAGCTCGTCATGAAGCGCTACGGGGTCCCGGCGACGGCCCGGGCCTCCTTCTACCTCTACAACACCCCCGACGACGTGGAACGGCTGGTCGAAGGGCTGGAAACGGTGCGGGGAATCTTCGGATCATGAGCGAGATCGACCGTTCGACCCCTCCGCTGAACAGCCTCTACCAGCAGCTCATCATCGACCACTACCGGAACCCGCGCAACAGCGGCGAGCTCCCGGATGCGACGGTCGAGGTGCACATGCGCAACCCCACCTGCGGCGACGACATCCGTCTGCAGCTCCGGATCGAGGACGACCGGATCGAGGAGGTGAAGTTCGTGGGCGAGGGGTGCTCGATCTCGCAGGCCTCCGTCTCGATGATGACGACGCTGCTGAAGGGACGCTCCCTCGACGAAGCGCTCGCGGTCGCGAGGCGCTTCACCGGGATGATGCACGGCGACGGGGACGCGGCGAAGGATCCTCTACTCGGAAACCTGCGCTCGCTCGCGGGGGTGGCGCGCTTTCCGGTGCGGGTGAAGTGCGCTCTCCTCGGCTTCGACGCGCTCCAGGAGTGCATGAAGCGGACTCAGCAGGACGGCACCTCGGCCTCCCAGCCCAGCCCGGCCCCGGAGTAGGTTCCTGCGGGCCTCGCGCCCTCGGGTCCGATCCTGAGAACCCATCCGCAACGGTCGACGAGTTCATTCCCTTCGAACTCGAGGACGACCACGCCGAGGAGGACCCCTGCCTCCGGGTCCGGCTCACGGTGGCTCTGCCCGCCGGTCTGTGCGACGAGCACGCCATTGACCCGGATGGCCTCGGTCAGCGGCGTGTGCGTGTGTCCGCCGATCACCGCCGCGAGCTGCGGAAAGCGGTTCGCGAGCTCGATCTCGTATCGAATGCCGATGTGGGTGAGAAGGATCATCGCATCGTGCTCATCCGCCAGGTGCAGGTACTGGCCCACCGTCTCCCCGTAGTCGAGCTCCTCGAGCCCCTCGTGTGGCTCGAAGTTGATCACGGAGAGGCCGAGCACCGCGAGGGACCGTCCGTCGTCGGTCTCGAGCACGTGATAGGGCGCGAACCGGGGAAGGGCGTGGGTGTCGATGCGGATGTTCGCCGCGACCATCGGAAAGCGGGCGCTCTCCAGGATTTCGCGCGTTGCGGTTCCGTGCACGAAGAGTTCGTGGTTTCCAGGTACGGCCAGGTCATAGCCGAACTCGTTCATCCGGGCAAACATCTCGAGGCCCCGCTCCCTGTACCATTCGACCCCCGCCCCCTCGGGCCATCCCGTCTCGTGCCGGACGACGATGTCTCCGGCCGAGAGCAGGAAGACGGGCACCCCCCGACTCCGCATCCCTTCGATGAAGGCCAGCGTCTCTGCACGGTGGTTGTCGTGCAGATGGGTGTCGTTGTCATGAAGGATCACGATCCGGGAACGCTCGGCGAGCCCCCCTCCCGCAGGGCCTCCTTCGATGGGTGCCGGGCCGGTGCCTGCGCACCCCCACAGGAGCAGGACTCCCGTGAGGAGCGCAGGCCCGCCCGGCCTGGTCCGGAATCCGGTCACCGGAAGTCGTACCGGAGGCCGAAGTTGAACTGCCGCCCGTAGTAGGTCGTGGACACGGGGTTCGCCGTCGAGCCCTGGTACTCGATCGTGGGCACGTTCAGGAGATTGCGGGTGTGGAAGAAGGCGTTCGCTCCCCACCTCTCGATCGCATACTCGGCCGACAGATCGAAGGTGCGGTCAGCCTCGTTGTATCGGTCGAGCGCCGTGCGCCCGCCCACCCCCGCGAGTCGGTCGCTTCGGGCCATGAACGATCCGCGCATCTGCAGCGGTCCGCCGGTCCAGGAAGCAATCACGTTCGTGACCCAATCGGGTGATCTGGTCAGGGGAAGCTTCTCGCCTTCGCGCCCGGGGTAGGCACCCTCGGACGAAAGGAGCGTCAGATTCGACTCCAGGCCGAGTCCGGAGAGTGCGCCCGGAAGCCCCGTGAACTGCTGGCCCCAGGTCAGCTCGAGACCGGTTACCGAACCCCCCTCCCCGTTCACGCGACGCACCTCGTCAAAGCCGGCAAAGGGACCGGAGTTGAGGCGGGTGCGCTCACTGAACACGAAGTTGTCGATCGACTTGTGGAACACCCCGGCCGAGACCAACCCGAGGCCGTCGAGGTAGTACTCGGCACTCAGATCCAGATTCGTCGAGGTCGCCGGCTCGAGGTCCGGGTTTCCGATCACGACAGCCGGCTGCGTGAGCTGGGCGTTGACCTGGATCGAGGGGATCAGGTCGCCGGGAGGCGGCCGGGAGATCGTCTGGTTCACGGAGCCACGAACGATCAGATTCCCCGTCGCGTTCCAGCGCAGGTGCAAGCCGGGAAGTACGTTCGTGTAGGACGAGGTCGATGTGCGAGGGTTGATCGCGGTCACCTGCTCCTGTCCATCGACCTGTTCGATCACGACCTCGTTCGCACGGGACTCGTTCGAGGTTCGCTCGACCCGGACCCCGCCCAGGATGCGGAGTGCTCCGATGTCGACCGTCCCCATCGCGTAGGACGAGACGATGTCCTCGGAGATCGACCAGTCCGTGTTCGCTCGTCCCTGGGTCGAGAAGGGCTCGACGGCGGTGAAGGCACCGGGCTGGCTGCGGAGCGCATTGAGCCAGAGGTCCTTGTCCGGGAAGAAGGGGAGGAGCCGAGCCCTTCCACCCGACTCACGGAAGAAGCGATCGTTCGTGTAGCTCTCGATGAGACTTGCGGCAGTGAGTCCCGAGACGGTGTATCGGGCGTAGTCCGGCTGGTCCTGCGAGGCGTCCTTGAAGGAGGCCCTGACTCCGGCCTTGAAGGAGGCGGGCCAGTCGCCGAGGCGGAGTTCGCGACGGACGTTGGCTTCGGCCGCGATCTCGTCCTCTCCTCGCGGGGCCTGGGTGACTTGCATGTTCCGGATCCGGAGCTCCGACGCATCGGCCACGTTGAACCCGTTCGTCACGCTGAAGGACGGGAAGTTCGCGTTCGTCCGGTCGACCTCCATCTCGACCCCGTTGAAGCCAGTCGTGACCTGAAAGGTCTCGGGATACGCCTTGTCGGCCCGCGAGTATGCGGCCCGGCCATCGACTTCCCATCCGCCCACGATCGCGCTCGCCCCCGCAAGGTACATCTGGAAGACGTTCTTCGGCTCGCGATAGAATGTGATCGAATTGATCTGGTTGGCGAGCGGGAGATAGTTCGTGCCCCGTCGATGCAGCCAGCGGTAGTCGTAGTTGTACATCCCCTTCACGAAGAGGCGGGCGTCATCGCTCAGACGGTAGTCCAGGTTCGCACCGAGGCCGATCTTCTGCTTTCGCTCGTCCCGATCGTAGACAAGGTTGTTCGAGATCGTGTACTCGTCCTGGGCGCTCACCTGGTACGACACGTTCGACACGTCGTAGCCCCGGAAGTCCTCGAAGTAGGATCCGGTGAAGAGAAGCCCCAGACGACCCTCCGGACCGAAGGTGTCTCCGACTGTCAGCTCGCCCTGTCGGTTGAAGCTGCCTCGCTTCGCGTTGTTCGTCGACCCAAAGTTCCCGAAGAAGGTGCGGCCGCTCCGGTCGAAGGCGGTGCGGGTCACCAGGTTGACCGTGCCCCCAATGGCATCTCCGGGCATGTCCGGCGTCACGGCTCGAATCACCTCGACTCGCTCCAGGGTGTTCATCGGGTAGGAGTCGAGCGCGATGTCCCGGTTCCCGTCCACGTTCGTCATCGTGAACCCGTCGACCGTGACCGAGTTGTACTGGGGCGCGAGTCCCCGGATCGTCGCGGTACGCTGGACACCCGCGCGCGTCTCGACCGTGAGTCCGGGAAGGCGGTTCAGCGCATCCCCGATGTTGCCCTCCTGGACCTGGCCCAGCGCGTCCTGTGACACGACGGTTCGCAGGTTGTCCGAGCTGCGCTGCAGATTGATCGCATGGGCCTGCCCTTCGATCTGCCCTCGAATGACCATCTCATCGAGTCGGAAGAGCACGGAGCGAAGGTCCACATCGACAAGCGTCCGCTCCCCCGGCCTTACAGTGACCTCGACCCGCTGGGTCTCCACGCCGAGGTAGGTGACCTGGAGGGTGTAGGTGCCCGGCGCGACCCTCGGCAGGACGAAGAGCCCTTCCCGATTCGTGATTACCTGGCGGTTCAACTCGAGAAGACGAACCTCGGCCCCTTCCAGCCAGGCCCCGGTCTGGGCGTTCGTCACGCGGCCCGAGATGATGCCATCGGCCGACGCAGCAGCGGTGGCCGGTGCGGGCGTCTGCGGTACCTGGACCGACTCGGCCGAAAGTGCGCCGGCCCCAAGTAGAAGGGCAAGCGGAACCAGAAGGCACCGCGACGCCCCTCCCAACTCGGGCCAACTCCCCGACCTTGGACTCCACAAGGCGAAAACGTTCATCTGCGCTCTCTTCGAAGGTGATTTCCATGGGCGGAGTGGGCATCCGAAGTAAATGCGAACCGACGCGCCCTGAGTGCACCGGTCAGTCTGACGGTGCTGGGACACTCGTCCCCGAGGCGGAGTCTATCGCCGATGTGTGATCAATCCGCGACGGGACGGTACCGGTCCTGTAACCACGAGGCGGTGGTTGCGTCACTAAGCATTCTGGGTTATCATTATCATTATACTCGGTTTCCCCCGGTTCAGGCGGCCAAGCCGTTTTCCTTCTGGCTCGTCGGGTCTCGGTGCGACCGTCCTGGGCCGGGGACCCGAGAGTCGGCGTCCACGCGTTACGCTCCAGCGCGGCGCCGCGCGCGCCGGGTCCCCCGATTCCAAAGTCTCGAGACCCTTGATTTAGGCTCACCTAATTCTATTTTTAGGCGGCCCTAAAACATTAATGTCCGGTATAACGGAGATTTCGATGCCCCACCCCACGACCAGGCCACGTTCAGTCGCAGCGCTCGCTATCGCCGGGTTCGTGAGCGTAGCCGTAGCCGCCGCCACGCCCGCGACGGCCTGGGCAGCCATCGACTTCACGCAAGCCCACGAACGCTCTCGAGCCTTTGACACGATCCAAGCAACGGACACCCTCGGCCCCCCGCCACGGTTCTTCATCCTCGACCCGGTGGTGGCGACCGTCTCGCCCCTGCGCGATGGCCTGGGATACCAGGCCGCACACGCCATCTCGGGCGACAACCTCACCCGGCGACTCGACGGCTCGATCGGTGCGATGCTCGACGGTGAGCCCGGTGTCGCGATGCGCTCGATGGGTCCCGCGCCCGCGCGCCCCGTGGTCCGGGGCTTCGACGGGGATCGCGTCCTCGTTCTCGAGAACGGCGAGCGGATGGGTGATCTGGCGGAGTCGGCCGCGGACCACGCCGTTGCGCTCGACCCCCTTGCCGTCGATCGAATCGAGATCGTGCGCGGTCCGGCCGGCCTCCTCTACGGCTCCTCTGCCCTCGGCGGAGTCGTCAACCTCATGACCGCCGACCTCCCGACGACATGGTCCAGGGGCTGGAATGGAACGCTGACCACTCAGGCCTCGAGCGTCGACCGGGCCGGGGCCGGGCAACTCCAGGTGCTGAGGGGCGGCAAAGACTCGGCCGTCACCGGACGTGCCTCGCTCCGTGAAGCAGGGGAACTCCGCACCCCCGAGTCGCGCCTCCCCGGCACCTACCATGCGAACCGGGACGCCCAGCTCGGCGTCGTCCGGGAGTCCGGAGCCCTCCGCACGGGAGTCTCCCTCTCGCTCCTCGACCGGGACTACGGGATCCCCGAGGGAATCGACGACGCCGACGAGGAGGCCGTGATCTCGATGGCTCGCCAGGCAGTGCAGGGGCGTCTGGACTGGAGCCCCGATGGCGCGTCATGGATCGAAGGCCTCGAGTTGCGACTCAACGCCGCCCGCCTCCACCAGGAAGAGATCGAGCGCGAGTTCGCCTTCTCCCCGACCGGCACCCGAATCGTCGAGGACGAGGACATCGAGCTCGAGTTCCTGCAGCATGCGATCGGCGTCACCTCGACCCTCCGCCATGGCCGCCTGGGTCCCCTCGACGAGGGCGCCCTCGGTGCCTCCCTGCGTGCACGCTCCCTGGAGGTCGGGGGCGAGGAAGCCTTCACCCCCGGGATTCGCGGGACCACCCTCGGCCTCTTCGCCTTCCAGGAGCTCCGACTTCGCCCCACCCTCCGGCTCCAGTTCGGGACCCGCGCCGAGGGCCACCGCGGCCGAACCCTCGCAAACGACGACTTCGAGGGGGGCGAGACCCGCAGCTCTCTCGCCCTCTCCGGCTCGCTTGGACTGAACTGGCGCCCCGCCCCCCACTGGGAGCTCGGCGCCCAAGTCGCCCGCGCTCACCGCAACCCCTCCCTGGAGGAGCTCTTCGCGAACGGTCCCCACCTCGGGGCGGGCGCCTTCGAGATCGGTGACCCCTCCCTCCGCGACGAGATCGGGCACGGCCTGGACGTCTTCGTCCGTCGCGGCTCCGACCGCCTCGCCGTCGAGCTCGCTGCCTTCCTGAGCGGCATCCGCGACTTCGTCGCCTTCTCTCCCACCGGCGAGGTCGATCCCGGCTCCGAGCTCCCCATCTTCCGCTACGAAGCGACGGACGCCGTCATGGTCGGGGGCGAGGCGAGCGCCTCCCTCCGCCTGCCCGGTGGCTGGCAGGCAACCACGGGCATTGACCTCGTCCGGGGCGATCGCCGGGCAGAAGGCACCGCGCGCTCACCCCTACCCACGATCCCCCCCCTTCGTGGCCGCTTCGACCTTCGCAGGGACGGGGAGTCGGGCTGGATCGGTGCCACCGCGCGCGCCATCGCGACCCAGGATCGGGTCGCCCCGATGGAGGAGGTCACCGAGGGTGCCTTCCTCCTGGGATTCGATGCCGGATGGCGAATCGACCCTCGGGGGCGCCACATCCTCGTGGTGCGGGTCGAGAACGCGACGAACACCCTCTACCGGGACCACCTCTCCCGCGTCGAGGAGCGCGGCTTCCCGATGCCCGGCCGGAACCTGAGCGTGATTCTGAGAACGGGCCTCTTCGGGCGGTGAACCGGGGCGGTGAGCCCCAGCGGGTGAGGACTGCGCGTAGTCGGACAGGTGGGGAAGGTTCGCTTCCTCCCCGGAGGTCCACTCGATCCAGGAGGATCCCATGTCGCGCCGCCGTCCCCGGTCCTGCACCCTTGCCCCCCTGGCGCTGGCCGCACTCCTTGTGGCACTCGCCACCGCCTGCAGCGACAGCCCGACCTCGTCCGACCCGATCACGATCTCGATCTCGCCCGCGCAGGCGACGGTGGGCGCGGCCGGAACGCTGCAACTGTCCGCAACCGTGAGCGGCACCTCGAACACGCAGGTGAACTGGACCGCCTCTGCGGGCACGATCTCCGGATCGGGATCGACAGCAACCTTCACCGCCCCGGCCCAGGGGGGCTCGGTCACGATCACTGCCCGGAGCCAGGCCTCCGCCGACGCCTCGGCGACCGCCCAGGTCACGGTGACGCCGGCAGCCGTCTCCGTCTCCCCCGCGGAGGCCGAACTGCTCCGGGGCGAGACCCTCGTCTTCACCGCCTCGGTCACCGGTACGGAGCAGACCGGGGTGAACTGGAGCGCAAGCTGCGGTACCGTCCAGGCGCAGGGAGGGAGCGCGACCTTCACCGCCCCGGATGCGCCCGGCTCCTGCACGGTGACAGCGACCAGCACCCTCGACAGCTCCCGCTCGGGGAGTGCTTCGGCGGCGACCCTTCCCGACTGGCGAATCACAACCCTCACGGGCCCTGTCGCCTCCTGCACCCCCCTCTCCTGCTCGTACAGCGCGGGACTCGAGATCGCGAACGAAGGAACCGGCCCCACCGACCCGGAGGGCTATTCGGTGCTTCGCTTCGACGAGGCGCTCGCGGGCCAGACCCTCACCTACCAGAGCTCGATGCCCACGATCACCGGCTCGGTCCGGGTCCTCGGTCCCGCGGCCGCGCCCGTCACCCTGGATGCGAACTCCGGGGGCACGACTCTTCGCCGCGGCATGGCGATCCTCGGTGGCCGGGTCGTCGCCGAACGGATCCGGGTCACGAATGGCCTGGCCCAGTTCGGAGGGGGCATCGTCGCGACCGAAGACGCCGACCTGGTCCTGCGCGATGTCGAGATCGCAGGCAACACCACGAACACGAATGGCGGCGGGGGGCTCCGCGTCTCCGTGAACTCGCGTGCCCACCTCGAGCGCGTCACGGTCCTGAACAACAATTCAATCGGCACCTCCACGCCCGGGGCGGGAGTCTCCGTCATCTCCGGATCCGTGCTCACCTGGGTCAATGGCCTGATCCAGGGGAACACGGTCGAAGACGGATGGGGTGGCGGGCTCCACGTCTTCAACGCCGAAGTGGAGCTCACCGATGTCGAAATCCGGGACAACCGCGTCCTCGCAGGTACGGCTGGAGGCGGCGGCGCACTCATCCAGGGACCCGCACGCGGCGTCTTCGATGGTGTCGTCTTCAGTGGGAACCAGGTTGTCGCTGACGCGAACGGGGGCGGAGCCCGCCTGACCACGGCGGGACTCGACGTCACGATCCGGAACAGCCGCTTCGAGAACAACCACGCCCTTAACGCGGGTGGCCTCTCGATCGCAAACAACCGGGTCGTGGTCGAGAACAGCCAGTTCGTCGGGAACGAGGCACGGGGACACTCCGGGGGCGTCGCGGTCTTCGCTTCGGCAGAGGCCGTCCTCGCAAACGTCGACATCGATGGGAATGTCGCCGGCACCTTCGCGGGAGGGATCCGCTTTGATTCGAACGCGATCGGCACCTTCGAGAACGTCCGGATCCGCGACAATCAGGCACAGACCTTCGGAGGCGGCATCCACGCCCTGCCCGGCACCCAGGTCTCGATGAGCGACGGGGAGATCTCGGGGAACACCGTCCTCGGAAGCTGGGGAGGGGGAATCTATAACGTCGGCGGCTCTTTCACCCTCGACGACGTCGAGATCCTCGGCAATCACGCGCCCGGCGAGGGCGCGGCCGGAGGAGGCGTCGTCATCTCCGACGGTGCGGAGCTCCAGATGACGGGAGGAAGGGTCGCCGGCAACTCCACCACCTTCGGGGGCGGGCTCTGGGCCCGCGCATCGGAGATCACCCTCACCGGTACGGAGATCACCGACAACGAAGCCAGCTCGCAGGGTGGTGGACTTCAGTTCGTGGCCGATGTCGATGCGACCCTGCGCGAGGTGACGGTCGCCGGCAACACGGCCGGCGAGGCGAATGGCGGGGGGCTGACCGCATTCTCGAATTCTCGGATCCTCCTCGAGGAGTCGGTCGTCTCGAGCAACAGCTCCGCAACGACCGGTGGTGGGATGATCCTTTCGAACTCCGAGGTAGCGATCGTCGGGACTCGCATCGAGGGGAACGAGGCTGCAACCTTCGGCGGCGGAATGCTGATCACCCTGGATGCAACCGATGTCGCAATCTCGGACAGCGAAATCATCGGGAACTCGGCCGGCCTGCAGGGTGGCGGCATCCAGCAGGCCAACGGAGCTCGCCTCTCCTTGGACCGTGTGCTCGTGGCAGAGAACGAAGCGGAGTTCGGCGGAGCCGGCCTCACCGCCGGCGGCCCGGCGACGGTGCGCAACTCCACCTTTCACGCGAATGACGGGCCCGCCACAGGACAAGGGGGAGGCGGGGGGATCCTCGCCGCCAGCGCCGGCAATCTGGTCCTCGAGAACGTCACGCTCTCCGCGAACCGGGCCTTCCGGGGAGGGGGCCTCCGAGCGACCGGCCCGGCGGCCCTCAACGGGGTCACTCTCTTCCGAAACGTCGCCACCGACGAGGGCGGGGGGATCCTCGCCGAAGCGAGTGGCGTGATCACCCTGCGCAACACCCTCGTTTCGGGCAACACCGCCGGCGAGGCCCCTTCGAACTGCGCTCTCGGCGGCTCCGCCTCGATCGTCTCTCAGGGACACAACCTGAGCGATGACGCGGCCTGCACCCCGTACTTCGGCCAGGGGGGCGACGCAAATGGCGTCGCCGCCGGGCTCTCGACCGAGATCGCGACCAATGGGGGCGCCACCCCGACCCATGCCCTCCTCGCCGGAAGCCCCGCGATCAACTCGGGCGACGCGGCCACCTGCCTCCCCACCGATCAGCGTGGCTACGGCCGCAACGGCACCTGCGACATCGGGGCCTTCGAGTTCGAGGGCATCGCACCGCCCACCGCCCCCCGCCTGTGGGGCTCGCAGCTCGAGCTCCTCCCCCGCGTCCGGAGCACCGGACCCACCGCGCTCGATGGCGACGGCGCCCGGCCCCAAGGCATGGTCGGGGGTGTCACGCTCCCCACCATGGAGATCCTCCGATAGAGCGCACGCCCGGACAACCTCGGGGGGGACCGCCCGGTCCCCCCCGGGACATCACCGCTCCTCGATGATCACCCGCTCGCCCGCACCCCGCCCATGGAGCTCCGGCGCGTTGAAGGCCTCGACCTGCACCGGGGGCGCACGGAACTCGCCCGGAAGGGTCGCCCGCACGATCCAGGTCGACTCGTAGCTCCCCGCGGGGAGGAGCGGCGTCCAGGCCTCGATCCGGTCGTCCCGGCGCTCGAGGTGGGTGTGCCAGGGATGCCCGTCGAGGATCCGCCAGCGGAAGAGGAGCTCGGTCCAGTCCGTCGAGCCCGCGATCCACCAGGGCGTCTCGGGCGACAGGAGGGCCGGACGCGGCACGGGCATCGTCGCCACCGCGCCACCCCCCGGATCATGGGTGAAACCAACCCCCCGGAGCCTCACATCGACCGGCTCGAATCCGGCCGGAAGCGGATCCACGAGCCGCACCTGGGTCCGCCGCACCGGCGCCGAGAGCATGACCCGCACCCGCACCCGCGCACCCGCCCGAATGCGCCAGGTGCCGTCCTCGTCGCGCATCACGTCGTCCGGGGCATCGATCGCCTCGTAGCTCCGCGAGACCACGAAGCCCCGGTCGACCGCCGGCTCGTTCCCGCTTCCCGGCGCCCAGCGCAGCCCGGCCCGCCAGTGGAGCGTGCCCTCGCCGCGGCTCTCGAGAACGAGGCGACTCGTGCGCGCATCCCCGTCCTCGGCCTCGAGTAGCTCCACGAGAGGAAGGGTCCAGCGGGCATGGCCTGCCTCATCCGGGGAGGTGGAGGTGGCGAGGGTGCCTTCCCCCCATGGGCTGCCATCGATCCATGCGCGCAGGTCGAGGGCCACCGGCTCGGACTCGGCCGCCTGGAGTGCGTGGCCGAGCGCCATCATCGTCCATCCGCTCTCGGGGATGAGGCCGACGGCGCTCCCGTCGCGATGTCCGAGGAGACCGCGCGCGAGAGGAGCGACGAGGGGGTGGGAGGGGCGCGCCTCGACGAGGGCCGAGAGCACGACCGAGTCCGTTCTCCGGTGCGACGAGAGAAGGGTGCGCTCGCCCCCCGGGCCGGTGGCCGTGAGGGTCGCGCCCTGGCGGATCGTCGCGGCGCCGCCCTCGACGATGGTCCGGTTCTCGAGGATCCGGAGGGCCTCCGCGCCGAGCGCCTCGGCCCCGCCGTCGGAGATGCCGGCAGCCGTGGCGAGGATCCAGGCGAGCGCCTCGGCAGGAAGCTGGTCGAGGTCCAGCCCCGCGCTCCAGGCGAGGAGCGCGCGGCGCACCCCGTCGGGGTCTGGCCCGTTCGTGCCCTCGCCCGTCCAGAGCGAGGCCGCGTAGAGGGTGTGGGCAATGAGCACCGGATCCGCACCGTTGCCCGGGTGGGTCGGATCGTCGAGGTCGGGGTTGGCCTCGATCTGCTCGACCCGGAGGGCGAGTCGGCCGCGAAGGCGGTTTGCCCGGCCCGCCTCGAGCGGAATCCCGGCCTCCTCGGCGAGGGCGAGGGCGTGCGCGGCATGGCTCACGAGGAAGGGTGCCATGCCCCCCCGATCGAGCGCGTCGTCGGGCGTGCGTCCCACGAGCCAGGGGTCGACCCAGTCGAAGATGCGGATGGCATCCCGCTCCGCATCGCGGAGGAGCTCCTCGGCCGGAGGGAGCGGCGGGACCGCGAGCGCCTCGAGGTGGCCGGCGAGGGCGGCGACCGCCATGAGCCGCTGCACGGTGGGCTCCGGCCAGGGGGCCGGACGCAGGCAGAGGGCCACGAGGGCATCGCCGAGCCACTGGAAGGGCGAGGCCGCGACGGTCAGCTCGAGTTCACCATAGCCCCGTGCAGCGTCGGCCGGGAGGGCGATCGGGAGGTGGAGCGCATCCCCCGCCGGGAGCTCGCCCATGGCGGCGACGACCCGGGGAGAGGCCCCCGGATGCACCGGGAACCCGACCTCGACCGCGTCGAGGGGTGCGACCGCGCCCCCCTCGATGCCCCGCGCGAGGAGCTGGAGGCGGGCCTCGCCCGTGGCTCCGGCAAGGAGGGGGAGGCGCAGCTCCCGGCGGTCCCCCGGGGGGAGCTCGACCCGCATCCCCGGCTCCCCCTCGAGCTCGAGGCCGAGGGCGCGTGCCACGACCTCGACCTCCATTGGCTCGTCCGTCGCGTTCTGTACGAGGAGGGCGACCCGCGCCCGGTCGCCCGGGAGGAGGAAGCGAGGTGGCGCCACCCGCGCCACGAGGTCGCGGCGGGCGGTGAGGGTGCCCTCGGCGGTCCCGAAGTCCGAGGCTCCCCGCGTCGCCACCGCGAAGATCCGGTAGCGCGTCACCGTGTCGGGCAGGCGGACCACGGTCCGCACCTCCCCCGCCGCGTCCGTCTCGAGCCCGGCCTCGAAGGTCGCCAGGGGAGTGAAGAGGCTCCGGACCTGGACCGTCTGGTCGGCGGCGAGCCCCGGAGGTGCGGGGATGGCCATCGGTCCGGCGGCGTCGAAGGTCGTTGCGGAGATCGTGATGCCACTCGTGATGCGGGACTGGGCGTACACCACATCTCCCCGAGCCCCCGAGGCGCGCAGAACTCCTCCTCCCTCGGTGAAGTCGGAGGCCGGTACGGCCGGGTCGACGAGGAGCACCCCGAGGTCGACCCCGTCCTCCCCGACCTCGATCTCCTGGCGGAAGACCTCGTCATCGGCAAAGTGAAGCACGAGGGTGTAGCGGCCCGGCTCGAGTCCCTCGGCCCGGAGCTCTCCGTCTCGTCCATCGAGGAGCTCGAGCCCCAGCTCCTCGATCGTGCCACTCACGTCGAGCATCGGCCGCCCAAGTCGAGCATGGAGAAGCCGAAGCGAAACCCCGCGCGGCGGTGCCCGCCGCCCCCACGCGATCGTCTCCTGCAGGCTCGACGAGACGATCCGGCTCCCTCGCCAGCGCTCATGGAAGAACTGAAGGGGGTCATCGAGCTGGTACGACCCCAGGGTCAGGATCGCTTCGTCCACCGCCCAGAGGGTGACCTCCGCGCCGGAGGCCGGGAACCCCGCATGGTCATTCACCTGCACCGCAACCTCGACCTCCTCGCCCGGACCGGCCACCGCGCGTTCGGGCCTCACCTCGACCCCGAGGCGGTGCTCCTCGGCCGAGATCGTGAAGAAGCCCTGTCGCGGCAGACGCAGCTCGTCCGGGCCGGGACCGGTCGCGATCCTTGCCTCGACAGCGTAGCCGCCCGGGGCGAAGGGATCGAGGGGGACCTCGACCGCCGCCGATCCCTCCTCGAGTTGGAAGGGGAGCGCCGCCCGCACGCCACCGCGGCTCACGACGAGCGTTCCCTCCCCGCTCGAGACGGGGGCCGTCACGAGCACGCGGGCGGTGTCTCCCGGCTCATAGCGGGACCGATCGAGCGCGACCTGGACGTTCGGGAACTGCATGGGGCCGGCTTCAAAGGCCAAGCCCCCCCCCCACGCGCCCCTCGCGAGCACGACGAGTTCCGAGCGCGCACGCCGTCCCTCCGGATCTCGAACGAGCGCCGAGATCCGGTACTCCCCCACCTCGCCCGGCTCGAAGGAGCAGAGCCGGAGCGATTCTCCCTCTGGCCCCGCCTCGGCACGGCAGTCGAGGGGCACCGGCACGTCGCCCGTCCCGACCGACTCCAGCCGCACCATGTTCCCGGCCGGGAGCCTCTCCGCGGTCACCTCGGGGACGACCCCCGGGACCGCCGTGCCCTCCGGATCGACAACTGCCACCCGGATCTCGAAGCGCTCACCCACGAGCCCCCAGCGCCGATCAGCCTGCACGGCGGGCAGGAACGCAGCAGGAAGCAGGACCACATCCGTGCGGTCCGACCCCACCATCCGGTTCAGGTCGCGCACCTCGGCCTCGAGCTGGAGGCGCACGATGTGCAGGTCATCCGTCACCCCGGGAACGAGCCGAAGGGTGTGGGTCCCGAAGGCGTCGCTCCGGCTCTCCAGCGTCCGCACCGCCGCCCGCCGTCCGCCCGCCGACACCGAACGGCGCTGGGGCCCGAAGTTCCAGCCCTGCCAGCCGGGCGCGGTCCATCCCCCGGTGAAGGGGTTCGCCCGCCAGCTCACCTCCGCGCCGGAAAGCCCCGGGCCGTCGTAGTAGTTTGCCGAGATCCGCGCCTCGAATGCCTGTCCGGGAAGGTGCGGACCCGGGTCGACCTCGAGCGAGGAGTGGTACTCCGGTCGCCGGAACTCCGCGACCTCGAAGGCAGAGGTCGCCCTCCAGCCGTTAGAGGCAACCGGGCGACCCTCCCGCATCGCGGTCAGACTCACGACGGCGCGCCCGGGCTCCGCTTCGTCCGGCATCTCGAAGTCGATGTCGAAGCGCCCGTCACCCACGAGGGGAGAGCGCCCCTCGGCGAGGGTGATCCCGCGCCGGTCCCGCACCTGCCAGCCAACCCCGTCCATGATGCCCGGCACCTCGAGCGCGGCCGATCGATCCCCTCCGATCGATCGCACCCACCCCTCGATGCGGATCGCCTCGCCCGGGCGGTAGAGCCCGCGATCGGTGACAACGTGCCAGCGCGGCGCGGGACCCGTCGGGCTCCGGACAAAGGTCCTCCAGCCCGTGCGAATGGTCGCGGGCGGGAAGATCGCCACATCGTCTCCGCGCGAGGCGATCACGAGCGAGTCTCCCCCTTCCGAGAGCGGAAGGGTGACGAAACCCTGGCCATCCGTCCGGCCCGAGGCCCCCGATGACGACATCCGCACCTCGACCCCCTCGGCGGGGCGCACCCCGTCAATCTCCCAGACCCGGGCGGTGAGGCTCGCATGGTCCCAGTGCGCATGGAGGGCGAGTTCGGTGCGCTGCACCCAGGCCGCCTCGTCGGTGACCCGCTCTCCCTCGGCGTCCCAGCCCCGGGCCACGGCAACGAGGTGCCGCGCCTCGATCCCCTCGAGGGAGAGCTCGTGCCGCAGGTAGGCCGCCTCGATCCCTTCCGGTGCCAGTCGCTCGACACGTACACTCCTCCCCGGCGCCGTGAAGGGGGGCGGATCCCGCTCCCGCAACCGGTCCATCGCGGCCACGAAGGCCGGCCAGTCGGAGGGCTCCACCTCGAAGAACTCGACCTCGACCTGCCGGAGCGCCCGGGTCGGCACCGTGAGCACAGGCGGGGCGGTCGGATCGAGGACGATGATGTGCCCCCCCTCGATCGCAAGCGAGGAGGAGGCCGCCCCGAAGTGCACCTCGAAGCTTCGCTCACCCTCGAGCGACTGTCCGAAGTGGTCACGCCACTCGTCCGCGAGTTCGACCCGGTACGTCGTGAAGGGCTCCCAGCTCCCCGAGACCCGGACCGATCGCCCGTCGGGCCAGACCGCCATCGCCCGCGGCTCTGGTGTGATCCGGAGCTGTTCGGCCAGCTCCCGCCCCTCGAGGAGCGCCTCGTCGAGGGGGTTCGAGAGCTCGATCCTGAAGGACTGCCGGGCGCCACAGGGCTCGGCGCGATCGCCGCACTCCACCTCCGAGACCCGAAAGGGCCCTCGCGTCCGGAAGCTGAGCTCCTGGACCCGCCCCGCCGGGAGCGGCCCCTCGGCCGAGGGCAGCGCGGCCGCCAGCTCCAGCCGCACCTCCGTCTCGGGAGGAAGGGCCTCCCGCGGCCGCA
>SLDT01000061.1 GCA_007125125.1 Gemmatimonadota bacterium
GGGCGGAGAGTCGAGGGTGGGGCGCAAAGGCCGAGGGAGCGCCGGGGGTCAGAGCCCGAAGAGTCTCAGGAAGTCGTTTCCGAGGGCGAGGGCCATGATCCCGATGAGGACGACGAAGCCGACCTGGCTCCAGCGCATCCGCTGCTCGACGGAGACGGGCTTGCCCCGGACGGCCTCGATGGCGAGGAAGACGAGGTGGCCCCCGTCGAGCACGGGGATGGGGAGGAGGTTCAGGATGGCGAGGTTGATCGAGAAGAGGGCCATGAAGCTGAGGAAGACGGGGATGCCTTCCGCGGCGGCCTGTCCCGAGGCCTCCCCGATGGTGACGATGCTCCCGAGGTTACGGGGCGAGACCTGCCCGGTGACGAGATCCCGCAGGAACCCTAGGATGAACCCGGTGACGTACACGGTCTCGTCCCAGCCGACGGCGACGGCGGCGAGGGGCGCGACGCGCTCGTAGGCGAGGGGGGGATTCTGGACACCGACTCCGACGCGACCGATGGTGCGAAGCTCGCCGTCCGGGCCGCGCGCCTCGCTTGCGTCCGGCGTGACGACGCGGGTGAGCTCTCCTCCCTCCCGCAGCACGGTGACGCGTACCTCTTCACCGGGCAGCTCCTGGATCCGGCCCTGGAAGTCGCTCCATACCTGGACGGGCTCCCCGTTCACGGCAACGATCCGGTCTCCACTCCGGAGTCCCCCGCGGTCGGCCGGAGAGCCGGGCTCGATGAAGGCGAGCACGGGTTCGGTCCAGAAGGTGGCCGAGCCGGCGAGGCGCGTGCGCTCCACCTGGTCGGTGGGAAGCCGCACCTCGACGCTGCCCTCGGGGTCGGTGAAGTGGACGGTGACGGGTCCGGCCGGGAGCTCGGTGAGTGCGGCGCGCACCTCGCCCCAGTGCGAGACTTCCCGCTCCCCGATACGCACGATGGTCGCTCCGACGGGGACCTCGGCGAATGCCTCGGCTCCGGCCGGGAGGGCCTCCGCACGCACCTGCCCGAGGCGGGTGGTGTCGGCCTCGGCGCTTCCCCACCCCGCCGCCACGGCGGTGTAGGCGAAGAAGGCGAAGAGCATGTTCATGATGACCCCGGCCGAGATGACCCAGGCGCGGGCCCAGACGGGCTTCGAGTCGTAGTCGTCGGAGCGGGGACCACGCCGGCGGGGAGCGGCGGGCGGCGAGGGGGCGTTGGCAGGGGTGCCCTCCTCAGGGGCGGAGGTGCCTTCCTCAGGGGCGGAGGGGCTGGGCGCAGGCGCGTCGGGAGCGGAGGCATTCTGGGCCTCTCCTCCCTCGATGCGGGCCATGACCTCGTCGTCCAT
Organism: Gemmatimonadota bacterium; assembly: GCA_007125125.1. Taxonomy (GTDB): domain Bacteria; phylum Gemmatimonadota; class Gemmatimonadetes; order Longimicrobiales; family Gaopeijiaceae; genus SLDT01. Next base: position 1,312 of record SLDT01000061.1, read on the forward strand.
GCCACCCATCTTCACGTAGCCGCCGAGGGGGATGGCGCTCAGGACGTACTCAGTGTCACCCCGCTGAAAGCCCCAGATACGCGGGCCGAGCCCGATCGAGAAGCGCTCGACCCGGATTCCGACGGAGCGGGCGGCGAGGAAGTGTCCGAGCTCGTGCACGAAGATGAGCACGCCCAGAACGATGATCGTGGCGAGTATGGTCATGCCTTGGTTCCTGCGGCAGTCGTCGTTTGCTTGGCGAGGGTGCGCGCGACCTGGCGCGCCTCCTCGTCGACCTCGAGAAGGAGGTCGATTCCGGTGACGGGGCGAGCGCCGAGCGCCTCGAGGGTCCCCTCGACGACGCGCGCCATCCCCGGGAAGGTGAGGCTCCCGTCGAGGAAGCCCTCCACGGCGATTTCGTTCGCCGCGTTGTACACGGTCGGGGCCGTGCCCCCCGTGCGGCCGGCCTCGACCCCCAGCCCGAAGAGGGGGAAGGCCCGCCGGTCGATGGCCTCGAAGGTCAGGGGCGAGGAGGCGATCGGGTCAAAGGTGCGAAGCTCCCCATCCGGCACGCGCCCCGGCCAGCCGAGGGCATAGAGGATCGGGAGCTCCATTGTAGGAAACCCCAACTGGGCCAGAACGGATCCATCGACGAACTCGACGAAGGAGTGGATGATCGACTGGGGATGGACGACGGCCTCGATCCGCTCGTACGGGGTGGCATACAGCACGTGCGCCTCGATGACCTCGAGCGCCTTGTTCGCGAGGGTGGCCGAGTCGATCGAGATCTTCGCCCCCATGTCCCACGTCGGATGGCGGAGGGCATCCTCGGCACTCACGCTGCGGAGGCGCTCCGGGCTCCATCCGCGGAAGGGCCCGCCGGAGGCGGTGAGCACGATCCGCTGGACCTCCTCCGGCTCGCACCCCTCGATGCACTGGAGGATCGCGGAGTGCTCCGAATCGACCGGGAGCAGCTCTCCGCCATTCTCCTCGAGTACCGAGAGGACGAGGTCGCCCCCGGTGACGAGCGACTCCTTGTTCGCAAGGGCGAGGCGCTTCCCTGCCCCGAGCGCGCGAAGGGTCAGCTCGAGCCCGGCGAAGCCGACAAGGGCGTTCACGATGACGTCGGCCTCCTCGAGCTCGGCCAGGGCGAGGAGCTCGTCACGCCCCCCGGCCCAGTGCGTGCCATTGTCGCGGCAGCGCTCGAAGGCTTCGTCGTCGGCCACGACGACGCGGTCGGGCTCGTGGCGGCGCGCCTGCTCCTCGAGGAGCTCGACGGAGCGGTTCGCCGCGAGCGCCACGACCCGGAATCGCTCGGGGTGGCGCTCGATCACCTTCAGGGTGCTCACCCCGATCGAGCCGGTCGAGCCCAGGACGGCGACGCGCACCATGGCTCAGCCCCCCGCGAGCGCGAAGGGGAGGAGCGCCCAGGTCAGGGGCACCGAGACGTAGACGGCATCGAAGCGGTCGAGCACCCCGCCATGGCCGGGAAGAAGGCTCCCCGAGTCCTTCACCCCCGCCTCGCGCTTCAGCACCGATTCCGCGAGGTCGCCGAGCTGCGAGGCCGCCCCCACGACGCATCCGAGGACGAGGGCGGCCACGATCGGGAGGTGCGCCCCGCTCGCGGGCCCGAGGAAGAGCCAGGCGAGGAGGGCAGCCCCGAACATCGAGCCCACGAGGCCCCCGATCGCCCCCTCGACCGTCTTTGCCGGGCTCACCGAGGGGAGGAGCTTGTGCCGCCCGAGCCCCCGCCCGACGAAGTACGCCCCGGTGTCACCCATCCATGTGATCACGAGAGGAAGGATCAGGAGGTACATCCCGACACTCCCGGGCCCCGCCTCCCCGGCCGGGGGCCAGCTCCGCAGGAGGAGCGCGAAGGCGAGCGGGAGGGAGGCGTAGGCCACCCCAAAGAGGGTGGTGCCGACAGCCAGGAGGGGATCACCCTCCGCGCCCCGCCGGAAGACGGCCGCGCCGAGCGAGACGAAGGCGACCGCGACGAGGACGAGGAGCGCCACGGGGGCGAAGGCCTCGAAGCTACCCGCATGGGCCGCCCAGAGGGGGAGCGCGACCCCGGCGGCCCCTCCGATCCAGAGAAAGGGACGCCATCCCCGCGCCGCGGCGAGCCCGTAGACCTCGAGGGTGCCGAGGAGGGCGACGAGGGCGAGGACGAGGGCGAGGACCCAGCCGCCGTAGTAGATGAGGGCGATCCCGAGGGGGATCCCCACCGCTGCGACGCCAAGCCGCCTTCCCAGATCGCCCTTCGCCACCGCTATCGTCTCCGGCCCTCAGCGGGTGCTGACCCGCCCGAACCTTCGCTCGCGTCGCTGATAGTCGAGAATCGCCTCCGAGAGGTCGGCCCGGGTGAAGTCGGGCCAGAGCACGGGCGAAATGTGGATCTCGGTGTAGGCGAGCTGCCAGAGCATGAAGTTCGAGAGCCGGAATTCACCGGAGGTTCGCACGAGGAGGTCGGGGTCCGGGAGCCCTGCCGTGAAGAGTTCGTCCTCCAGGCGTTCCTGGTCGATCGCTGCCGGGTCCAGCTCTCCCGCCTCGACCCGGGCCGCGAGGGCCCGCACGGCCTGGAGGATGTCCTCGCGCCCGGAATAGGAGATCATCAGGTTCAGCCGCATCGCCCCACCCCCGTCGGTCACGGACTGGATCTCGTCGATCGCCTCGCGCGACTCGGGGTCCATCCGGGAGAGGTCGCCCAGGACCCGGACTTCGATTCCCCGCTCGGCCAGCTCCTCGCACTCGCTCTCGGCGTAGAGCTTCAGGAGGGCCATGAGCGCGAGGATCTCGTCGCGCGGTCGCTGCCAGTTCTCCGTCGAGAAGGCGAAGAGCGTCAGGATCCCGACCCCCATCTCGGCCGCGCCTTCGATCGCCTCCCGAACCGCCTTCATCCCCTCCCGGTGCCCGGCGTGGCGCGGAAGACCGCGCTCCGCGGCCCACCGTCCATTGCCATCCATGATGACGGCGACGTGCCGGGGAATCGGCCCGTCGGGGAGGTGGACGTGTCTTTGGGTCGGGTCGGTGCTCATGAAGTCGAAGATGCCTGGAATCGGGTCGGCGTGTCAAAGAGGGGGCGAGGCCGGGGCCTCAGACCGTCATGACCTCCTCCTCCTTCGCTGCCATGAGCTGATCGATCTTCTTCGTGAAATCGTCGGTCAGCTTCTGAACCTCGTCCATCATCCGGTGGCCCTCGTCGTCGGAGAGCTCCCCCTCCTTCATCTGACCCTTGATGCCGTCGTTCGCGTCGCGACGCGCATGCCGGATCGAGACTCGGGCATCCTCGGCCATCTTTCCCAGGAGCTTCACCATCTCACGGCGCCGCTCCTCGTTCAGTGCGGGCACGGGGACACGGATCACATTCCCGTCGTTCTGGGGGTTCAACCCGAGCCCGGCCTGCAGGATGCCCTTCTCGACCTCAGAGATCAGGGAACGGTCGAAGGGCTGCACCATGATCAGCGAGCCCTCGGGAACCGAGATCGTGGCCACCTGATTCAGGGGCATCTTCGCGCCATAGGCTTCGACCCGGACCGTGTCGAGAAGGGCGGGTGTCGCCTTCCCCGTCCGGACCGTCGAGAACTCTCGGCGCACGGCTTCGAGCGCCTCGACCATCCGCGTGCGGGTCTCTTCGATCATGGACATTTCAACTCCCGGTGCAGGGCACCCCGGCCATGCCGAGGCGCAGTTGAGTCGTCTTCGTCGGTTTCCGACCGGTGCCACCCGGTCTCATTGCCCCGAACCGATCGGCCGGAGCGGCAGTTCGTCAGGACACGAGCGTCCCCACCTCTTCTCCCCGAATCGCTGCCTCGATCGCGCCCTTCCGGCCCACGTCGAGCACGATGATCGGGAGGCCATTCTCCTTGCAGAGCGAGACGGCCGGGGCGTCCATCACGCCGAGTTCATTCGCCACCACTTCCTGGAAGGAGACGGTGGGCAGGAAGGTCGCGTCGGGGTCCTTCACAGGATCGGCCGTGTACACTCCCGAAACCTTCGTGGCCTTGATGATCACGTCGGCACCCATCTCGATCGCGCGCAGCACGGCGGCGGTATCCGTGGAAAAGTAAGGATTTCCCGTGCCTCCTGCGAAGATCACCACCCGCCCCTTTTCGAGGTGGCGAAGTGCGCGTCGGCGAATGTAGGGCTCGGCGAGCTCCTCCATCCGGATCGCGGTCATCACCCTCGTCTCGACACCCTTGCGTTCGAGCATGTCCTGGAGCGCCATCGCGTTGATGATCGTCGAGAGCATTCCCATGTAGTCGGCGGTGACACGGTCCATTCCCCGCTGAGAGGCGATGGTTCCCCGCACGATGTTCCCGCCCCCGACCACGAGGCCGAGGGCCACGCCCATCTCGTGGACCTGCATCACCTCGTTCGTGAGGCGGTCCACGACCGGTGGGTCGATGCCGAATCCGCGCTCACCCGCGAGCGCCTCCCCCGAAAGCTTCAGGAGAACGCGTCCATACTTGACTCCATCGAGCTGCGTCATCTGTTCACTCATCTCTGCAAGGTCCCTGCAAAGGGGGGGAAGGGTCGCCCGACCCCTCCCCCCTCCGCAAACTCCGAGTTCCCGCTTCGGGGCGATGGGGCCCCACCCCTGGAGTCGTGCGTCAAGCTCCCTCGCCGACAGCGAAGCGGGTGAATCGGGCCACTTCGATCTTCTCACCGGTGCGCGCCGAGACCTCCGTGATGAGCTGTTCGATCGTCCGGTCCGTGTCCTTCACGAAGGGCTGCTTCATGAGGGTGCTCTCCTCGAAGAAGCGCCGCATCTTCCCCTCGACGATCTTCTCCTGGATGTTCTCCGGCTTACCCTCGTTGCGCACCTGCTCGAGGTAGACCTGCCGTTCGCGCTCGATGAGGTCGGGAGAGATGTCGGCCTCGGAGACCGCGACCGGGTTCGACGCGGCGATGTGCATGGCCAGGTCGCGGGCAAGCTCGCGGAAGTCATCCGTGTTCGCCACGAAGTCGGTCTCGCAGTTCACCTCGACGAGGACCGCAATCCGGCCCCCGTGGTGGATGTAGTGCCCGATCGTGCCTTCGTTCGCCGACTTCTCGGCCCGCTTCGCCGCCTTCGCGGCACCCTTGCTGCGGAGGAAGTCGATCGCCGCCTCCATGTCACCGCCCGTCTCCTCGAGGGCGCGCTTGCAGTCCATCATCCCGGCTCCGGTCCGATCCCGAAGCTCCTTCACCTCTTTGGCCGTCACAGTCATGGTGGCCCCATGCCTCCCGGAACTTGTCTGGTATTCGTGAAAAGAGGCGGCCCGAACGGGCCGGCCCCGGGGACGCAATCCCCCGGAACCCAGCGACGTGTCGGCTGCCGCCTCGGGGACGGTGCCTCTCCTCCCGCCCTCCACACGCCGAGTGCGGAGGTGCGGGAAGAGAGGGGTCCTGCCGCGCTCTGCCTCCTGCTACTCTTCCTTGTCCTTCGGGGCCATCGCCTGGGGCGCGGCCTTCTTGACCTTCTCCGTGGGAACGGGTGCATCCGCCCCGGCGTCGGAACCCTCGGCGGCAGCTTCCTCGTCGCCCGACTTCTGGATCTGCGCGATCGCCTCGGGGCGCGGCACCCGGCGCCGGCGAATCCTGCGGCGGGGCGCGTCGTCGGCAGCGGCCGCCTTCTCACCAGTCTCGGTGGAGTAGGTCGTCGCCTCAGCATCGCTTGCGCGCTGGCGATCCTCTTCGGGCACCTCCCGCCGAGCCGACATGACGGAGTCGCTCATCGCCTTCGTGATCAGCCCGACGGAGCGGATCGCATCGTCGTTCCCCGGAATCGGATAGTCGATCAGGTCGGGGTCCGCATTCGTATCCGCAATCGCGATGACCGGAATGCCCAGTCGCTTGGCTTCGCGGACAGCGATGAGCTCCCGCTTCGCATCGACGACGAAGATCGCACCCGGCAGGCGGGACATGTCCTTCACGCCCGAGAAGTACTTGTCGAGCTTCTGGCGCTCCCGCTCGAGCAGGAGCTGCTCCTTCTTCGTGTAGAACTCGAAGGCGTTCTCTTCCTGACCGCGTTCGAGCTCCTTGAGACGCCGAATCTGCTGACGGATCGTCTGGAAGTTCGTGAGCATTCCGCCGAGCCACCGCTCCGTCACGTAGAAGGCGCCGCAGCGCTCGGCCTCCTCCTCGATGATGCTCCGGAGCTGGGGCTTCGTGCAGATGAAGAGGACTCGGTCTCCCTTCAGCACGGTCTGGCGAACGACCTTCTCCGCAGCCCGCAGGCGATCCACGGTCTTTCGCAGATCGATGATGTGGATGCCGTTGCGCTCGGTGAAGATGTACTTGCGCATCTTCGGGTTCCAACGCCGGGTCTGGTGCCCGAAGTGAACCCCGGCCTCCAGAAGCTGGTTGAGACCGACGACCTGTTCTTGCTGCTGCTCCATACTGGGCCTTGCGAGAGGATTAACGCTTGGAGAACTGGAAGCGCTTGCGCGCCTTCGGACGGCCGGGCTTCTTTCGCTCGACCTTTCTCGAATCACGAGTGAGGAGTCCATTGCGGCGCATGAGCGGGCGCGCCTCCTCGTCCTGCTTCACGAGCGCCCGGGCCAGCCCGAGTCGGATCGCGTCGGCCTGACCGGTGACGCCCCCCCCGTCGACCCGGACGAAGACGTCGAACTGACCGTCGACCTCGGAGATCCGAAGCGCTTCCTCGGCCCGCTTCCTGTGAAGCAGTCGGGGGAAGTACTCGTTCAGGGACCGACCGTTGATCGACCACTGGCCGGTCCCCGGGCGAAGAGTGACACGTGCGACGCTGGTCTTGCGGCGTCCCACGGCCTGAAAGTGTGTGCTGGACTGCTCCATACCGTTCAACGACTCCATTCAGTGGCCCGTCAGAGCTCGAGGGGCTTCGGTTGCTGACCCTGATGCGGGTGGTTCTCACCCCCGTATACCTTCAGCTTCTTCCGAAGCTGACGGCCGAGGGCGTTCTTGGGGAGCATTCCCTTCACCGCGAGTTCGATCACTCGCTCCGGATGGGTCCGGATCATGGTCTTGAAGGGAATGTGCTTCTCTCCGCCCATGTAGCCCGAGTGGCGGAAGTAGGTCTTCTGGTCAGCCTTGTTCCCGGTCAGTCGGACGCGGGAGGCATTCAGGACCACCACGTAGTCGCCGGTGTCCAGGTGAGGGGTGAAGATCGGCTTGTGCTTCCCACGGAGGATTCTCGCGATCTCGGTCGCGAGACGTCCAAGGGGCTTGTCCGCCGCATCTATAATCCACCACTCGTGGTGGATCTCGTCAGCTTTCGGGGTAACGGTCTTCATGGTCTCGTTCAGGAGGGTCTGGCCATTCCAAGGCAGAGCTTTGAAAGGTATTCCGGCAGTGAAAGGGTGTCAACTGCCGTCGCGCCCGTAATCCGGGGCGCCGAGCCTGCCTCAGCGGATGCGCCCCCCGATCCGCTCCCACCGGATGTCCCGCACCCATCCCACGCCAGCCCGGAGATCCGGCTCCGACGAGTAGTACACGATCCAGGGCCGCCCGCGAACGGACTCCCGCTGGACGAAGCCCCAGTAGCGGGAATCCTCGCTGTTGTCCCGGTTGTCACCGAGGACGAAGTAGCGGTCCGTCGGAACCTCGATGGGACCCCAGTTGTCGCGCGAGGGCCTGTAGCGCCTCTCCCGGGGCTGGGGAACGACGAAGCGGCTCTGCCATGCCATGCTCGGGTGCACTGCATCGCCGTGCGGATCACCGTGCCTCACGTATGGCTCGTGTACCGGGATCCCGTTGCGGTAGAGCTGCTTGTTTCGCATCGAGAGGGTGTCGCCCGGCATTCCCACGAGGCGCTTCACGTAGTGCTTGGTCGGCTCGTGCGGCGGATGGAAGACGATCACCTCGCCGAGCTCCGGCTCTCCGAACGAGGGAAGGGTGAGCCCGATCCCCGGGAGCTCGGCACCGTACACTGCCTTGTTCACGAGAAGGAAGTCCCCGGCCAGAAGGGTACCCTCCATGGACGAGGTGGGAATCTTGAAGGCCTCCACGACCATGGCCCGAACAACGAGGAGCATGAGCAGGGCGAGGACGACCGAGCGCACTGCCTCCGCCGCATGCCGCACCCACCCCGGCGTGCCCTGCCGCGGCCGGGGGACCGGTTCGCCCGGCTCTGCTTCCGCCGGGTCCGGCAAGAGCCCTTCGGTGTTGCCGTCTGCGTGCATGCCGAGCTGGGTGGGGAGGGGGTGGGGGGCGCCGTCCCGCGCGCCTGCGGGTCGAAAGGGGTACACGGGGCGCGGTGCGGCGGTTCCTCCCGGAGCCGGTCGGCACGGGCGGGTTCAACCCTCCCGCTTCAGGTCGAACTTCTCGATCTTCTTGTAGAGGTTCGACCGGGGCATCTCGAGCACCCGGGCGGTCTCCGACACATTCCACTCGTGTTCCCGGAGTTTCTGCAGGAGGAAGGCCCGCTCGGCCTGGTCGCGAAACTCGGCCAGCGTGCCCGCCTGCATCAGCTCGCTTCCGAGGGACACCCCCTGCGCGGCCCCTCCGACAAGGAGGTCGACGTCACGCTCGGTGATCTCTTCGTCGGGGGCAAGGATGAGGAGTCGTTCGACCGTGTTTCGCAGCTCCCTCACGTTTCCGGGCCAATCGAGTGTCTTGAGTCGATCGATCGCCCCGGGGGCGAATCGCCGGGGGGGCAGGCCGTCTCGAACGGTCATCCCTTCGGCAAAGTGCTGCACCAGCATCGGGATGTCATCGCGGCGCTCGCGCAGGGGGGGGAGCTCGATCGGGACGACGTTCAGGCGATAGAAGAGGTCTTCGCGGAAACGGCCTGCTTCGATCTCCGTCGCCAGTTCCTTGTTCGTCGCCGCGATGACCCGCACGTCGACGACGCGCGCCTTCTGACCGCCGACCCGAGTGACCTTGCCTTCTTCCAGCGCCCTCAGAACCTTCGCCTGGGCCGCGAGGGACATGTCGCCGATCTCGTCCAGGAAGAGGGTCCCGCCATCGGCGAGTTCGAACTTTCCCGGCCGGTCCTGGACCGCTCCGGTGAACGATCCCTTCATGTGGCCGAAGAGCTCGCTCTCGATGAGTTCGGAGGGAATCGCCGCACAGTTCACCTCGACGAAGGCAGCCTCCGCACGGCGCGAGAGGCGGTGGAGCGCACGGGCCACCAGCTCCTTCCCCGTCCCATTCTCCCCCGTGATGAGCACGCGGGAGTCGGTGGGGCCGACCCGCTCGATCCGGTCGAGGACCTGCCGGATCCGAAACGATGCCCCAACGATCTCGTGGCGTGCCTCGACCTCGGAGCGGAGGTGCGCGACGGAGTCGGAGAGCCCCCGCACCGCGAGGGCGTTGCGGAGTGTGAGGAGGAGCCGATCCGTGTCGAGCGGCTTCTCGAGAAAGTCGAAGGCACCCTTCCGGGTGGCATCGACCGCCGAGTCGATCGTCCCATGGCCCGAGATCATCACGACCTGGAGCCCAGGGAGCAGCTCGTGAAGCTTCTCGAGGACCTCGAGGCCGTCCATTCCGGGCATCTTCACGTCCAGGAAGACGAGATGCGGGTTGAACTCCTCGACCCGGGCCAGGGCATCAGCACCCGACCCCGCCTCCTCGACGGTGTGGCCCTCGTACTCGAAGAGCTGCCGGAGAATCGATCGGATCGAGTCCTCGTCGTCAACGATCAGGATTCGGGCCATGGGCTCGTCCGGGAAGTGGGGCCATGCGTGCTTCGGAAGGGATGCGTCAGGGAGAGTACCCCGTGGCCACGAGGCGGTCCCCCTCGACGTGGATCGTTCGCACACCGGGGGGGAGGGGCACCGGGATCGCTTCCTCGGGAAGCAGGGGGGGCCGCTCCGGGTTGATCGCACGGGCGATGTCGGCGTGGAAGCGCCGCGGGATCGGAACGGACGAGGCGTCGATGCGCCGGATGAGGAGTGCGGCTTCGCCCCCCTCGAGGGTCAGGAGGGTGCCCCGGAGCTCGACCGGAACGCGCTCGGGGAGCACCGACCGCACGGACTCGAGCTCGGGGATCCTCGGGATGCGATCCAGGGGAATGTCGAGTCCGAGCCGGAGCTCCCCGTCCCGGATCTCGATCGTGGGATTCGAGATCCCCTCGGGGAGCTCGTCTGCGAGGGCGAAGTGGAGGGCGCTCTCGAGCTCGAGGGCGCTGAACTCGACCCGGTCGACCCTCCCGTCGACCAGCGTCTGATAACGGTTCATCGCCGCTTCGGCCGCCTCCATCGTCGGGGCTTCCCTGGCCGGGCTGTCACGCTCCGACAGGTAGCGGTCGGCCATGTCAGGCCCGAATCGCCAGGCCGCGACGATCAGGACGGCAAGGACCACGAGCCCGGCCACCCGTCCGAGGCATCCCCCGAAGCACCCGTTCATCGCCCCCCCGAAACGCTCGGGCCTCGCGTCATGCGCTCGATGCTCCGTCGTCCTCGCCGTCCCCGGCGGTCTCCCCGACGAAGGGGTAGCGGTCAATGACCGTGTACCGGGCACCCTTCGCCGAAAGGTGGCTTCGCATCAGGTCGAGGCCTTCCGGCTCGAAGGATGCCGAGAAGTGAAGTCCGGCCGCGAGTTCGTCGAGACCCCGAAAGGCCCCTGCCCCTTCCTTCTCCGAAGCGCGACCGAGCGTCACATGCGGGTGGAAGGTCCGGGCCTCGCGCTCGAACCCCCGCTCCGAGAGCACCCACTCCAGGTCCTGCCTGAGGCAGCGAAGTGCGGGACTCGGCACCGCGCCAAGCCAGAGGACGCGGGGACGACGGATCGTCGGGAAGGCACCAAACCCTCCGAGTTCGACACGCAGGGGAGCCGTTCTGCGGGCCACCTGGCCAGCTGCGTGACGAAGGGCGGGTTTGAGGGATGCTGCCACGTTCCCCATGAACTTCAGGGTGATGTGGTACTCTTCGGAGGGGGTCCAGCGAAGGGGATACCCGGCGTCCCGTAGCCGGGAGCCGGCCTCGTGGATCCGCTCGCGAAGCTCCTGCGGGAGGTTCAGAGCGAGAAAGAGCCGCATCGGCGGGGCGCGGGGCTTCGCGTGGGATCCATCATGACGTGACGACCTCCGTGACGGGGACATGCACGGACCGGCTGAGGGCGTCCAGCCCTTCGAGCACCCGATCGACGTCCTCCTCGGTCGAGGCCCAGCCAAGGGAGACCCGGAGTGCACCCTTCTGCCCGGTGCCGAGGAGTGCGTGCGCCTCCGGGGCGCAGTGAAGACCCGACCTTGCCAGCACTCCCCAGTCCACCTCGAGCCGGTGGGCGAGGTCGGCCGGATCCATCGCCGGGGAGGTCACAAGGGCAAGGGCAGCCCCGTCCGGGGCGGGTGGCGAGTGCAACCGAACTCCGGGGATCCCCGCGAGTCCGTCGAGGAGCCGGGCCTTGAGCACGGACTCTCGTCGATGGATCACGTCGACCCCCTCCTCGAGGAGGAACTCGCAGCCGGCGAGAAGGCCGGCGAGTCCAGGTGCGTTCGGGGTCCCGGCCTCGAA
>SLDT01000037.1 GCA_007125125.1 Gemmatimonadota bacterium
CATACTACGAATGGGTCCCGTTGGGAGCGCAACGGGGCCGAATCGGAGGCGGTTCGGCGAAGACATAGCCGTAGCTACGTCGAGGCGAACCAACGACCGAGGCGGCCCCGTTCCGCCCCAACCGAGCGGCCCGGGTGGTAGGCGCCCAAGCGCTTCGAGTCATCGTTCCGCGAGACCTCCGAGCATTGCGCAGGAGAACCCGAAGGGCGAAGGGGGGTTGCGGCCCCGGATCCGCGTTGGAGCGCCTCACCGATGCTACGGCATCGCTGTCGGCGCTCCGCCTTGACCAGGACCGCAAGACCCCTGCGCGGGACCCATTCGTAGTATGTAAACACCCTCTGATCGCCTCCTGCCCTTGACCGACGCGCGGGACCGGGTACCTTAAAGACTGGAAAAATTGCGGAAGCGAGGGCCTCGCCCTCCACCTTTCGGCCCACCCCGCCCCTCCGGGAGCGCGGTCACGCAGCCGCCGGGTTCTTCGAAGCGCATCGGGGCAGAAGCCCCGCCGCGCAGCGACGGCCCGGCCCCAGCGCCCGGGCCGTTTTCGTTTCCGGCGCCTTGAGCGCCCCCACTGTTGGAGGAACCAGCCATCAAGGAGCAAAGGGTCCGCGTCAACGACCAGATTCGCATCAGTCCAATCCGCCTCATCGACGAGGAGGGGAACCAGGTGGGGGTCGTTGCCCTGGACGAAGCCAAGGAGCGCGCAGCCGAAACCGGACTCGACCTCGTCGAGGTTGCGCCCGATGCCCGTCCCCCGGTCTGCAGACTGATGGACTACGGCAAGTACAAGTACGAAGAGGCGCGCAAGGCCCGCGAGGCCCGCAAGAAGCAGCACACGATCCAGATCAAGGAGGTCAAGTACCGCCCAGGGATCGAGGATCACGACTACGAATTCAAGACCCGCCATGTCCGCCGCTTTCTCGAAGACGGGGACAAGGTGAAGGTCACCATGATGTTTCGGGGGCGACAGATGTCGCACCCCGAGCTCGGACTCGAGGTTCTCGAGCGCGTCATGGAAGACGTGCAGGACATCGGGAAGGTCGAAAGCAGCCCGACCCGCGAGGGTCGCACCATGATCATGGTGCTGGCCCCGCTGAAGCAGCAACAGCAGGGCTGAGGTCGCCCGCCCGCCCATCAATCCGCCGGCTCGAAGGGCGCCGCCGAGGCGCTTCCTTGCGAGACCGGCCCACGCAGGGAGAGACGACATGCCGAAGATGAAGACGAACCGGGCCGCCGCGAAGCGCCTCAAGCGCACGGGGAGCGGAAAGCTCTCCCGCGGAAAGGCCTACAAGAGCCATATCCTGACCAAGAAGACGACGAAGCGGAAGAGATCGCTCCGCCAGTCCACCCTCGTTTCGAAGGCCGACGAGAAGCGGATGAACCGGCTTCTGCCGAACTCCTGATTCCCGCTCCTCCAACGCACCAAGAGGTAAACCATGCCGCGCACGACCGGATCGCCCGCACGCCGGGACCGCAAGAAGAAGATCCTGAAAGAAGCCAAGGGCTACTTTGGAGGCCGCAAGAAGCTCTATCGCACCGCGAAGGACGCGGTCGAAAAGGGTTGGGAGCACGCCTACCGGGACCGCAAGAAGAAGAAGCGGAACTTCCGCTCCCTCTGGATCACCCGGATCAACGCCGCCGCCCGCCAGAACGAGCTCTCGTACTCCCGCTTCATGGACGGCCTCAACAAGGCCGGGGTCGAACTCGACAGGAAGGCGCTCGCCGACATCGCCGTGCGCGATCCCGAGGCCTTCGGGGCCCTCGCCACGAAGGCCCGCGAGGCGCTCGGACAGAGCTGACGGACGCGGGCCGTGACCGGCCCGGCACGGGGCCTCGGGGGACTCTCCCCCGGGGCCCCGTTTGCATGCCCCGCCTCCCCGTGTAGCTTACGGGGCCCATCGACCCACCTCACACCCCGAACGAGCACCGGATGTCCGGATCCCCCTCCCTACTCGACGAACTCGGGACCCTCGAGAAGGAGGCACTGGCCGCGGTCGAGGCCGCCTCCACGCCCGGGGAGCTCGAAGCCGCCCGCATCACCTTCCTCGGACGAAAGGAAGGCCGCATCTCCGGGATCCTGCGTCGCCTCGGCGAGATGGACCCGGCCGAGCGGCCCCGCGTCGGGGCCCGCGCGAACGAGGTGAAGAAGGCGCTCCAGGAGGCGCTCGACCGGCGCGAGGAGGCGCTCGCCACCGGCCGGGGCACCCCCGGAGCCGAAGGGCCCGACCTGACCCTCCCGGGGCGCGCGGCGTGGATCGGGGGCGTGCACCCGGTGACCCGGGTCATCGACGACCTCGTCGAGATCTTCCGCGAGCTCGGCTTCACCCGCGCCCGCGGTCCCGAGGCCGAGACGGAGTGGTACAACTTCGAGGCGCTGAACACCCCCCTCGACCACCCCGCCGCCGACGAGCAGGACACCCTCTACCTGAAGGGCGGCCACCTCCTCCGGAGCCACACCTCGCCCGTCCAGGTCCGCGTCCTCGAGCAGTACGAGCCCCCGATCCGGATCCTCGCACCCGGGATGGTCTACCGTCGCGACACCTTCGACGCGACCCACACCCCCGCCTTCGCCCAGCTCGAGGGACTCGTCGTCGATGAGGGGGTGACCTTCGTCGATCTGAAGGCGACCCTCGCCGAGTTCGCCCGCCGCTACTGGGGCCCCGACACGAAGATCCGCTTCCGCCCCTCCTTCTTCCCCTTCACCGAGCCCTCGGCGGAGGTCGACGTGAAGGGCGGGGACGGGGAGTGGCTCGAGATCATGGGGGCCGGGATGGTCGACCCGGCCGTGCTCGAGGCCGCCGGGCTCGACGCCGAGCGCTACACCGGCTTCGCCTTCGGGATGGGGCCTGGGCGTATCGGGCTCCTCCGGCACCGGATCCCCGACCTCCGCCTCTTCCTCGAGAACGACGTCCGCTTCCTCTCCCGCTTCGCCCGCCCATGAACGTATCGCTCCGATGGCTCCGCGCGATCGCGGACGACATCCAGGGGTCGCCGGCCGAGCTCGCCGAGCGCCTCGCCGCCCTCGGCTTCCCGGTCGAGGCGACCCACGCCCTCGACGAGGGGCTCGCCGGGGTCCGGATCGGGCGCGTGCTCGAGGTGCGTCCCCACCCGAACGCGGATCGCCTCCGCCTCTGCACCGTCGACGCCGGAACGGGCGAGCCCCTCCAGGTCGTCTGCGGTGCCCCCGTCATCGAGGAGGGCGCGCTCTACCCCTTCGCCCCCGCCGGCACGACCCTCCCCGGGGGGCTCGAGCTGCGCCGCGCGAAGATCCGCGGCGAGGTCTCCGAGGGGATGCTCTGCTCGGAGCAGGAGCTCGGCCTCGGCCGAGACGCCTCCGGGATCCTTCGTCTCGAGCTTCCCGCCGCCCCCGGCGACTCCCTTGTCGAGGCCCTCGGGCTCGACGACCAGCGCCTCGAGGTCGAAGTCACCTCGAACCGCCCCGACCTCCTCAGCCACCTCGGGATCGCGCGCGAGCTCTC